>JABSPI010000155.1 GCA_013214365.1 Erythrobacter sp. | reverse complement strand
GAAGTGGTCGATCGCATTCGCGAACATGAAACCGACGTGATCATCAATCTCACCACCGGAATGGGCGGTGACCTTTATCTCGGCCCCGACGAAGAACCCCTCGCCTTTGCCAGCGAAACCGACCTCGTCGGCCAGATCGAGCGGATGGAACATGTCGAGGCTTTGCTGCCCGAAATCTGCTCGCTTGATTGCGGGTCGTTCAATTATCCGGGCGGCAATTACGTCTATGTCTCAACCCCGGAAATGCTCGATCTGGGCGCGGCACGATTGCAGAAAATCGGGGTCAAGCCCGAGCTGGAAGTGTTTGATCTGGGCCATGTCTGGTTTGCCAAGGATCTGTTGAAGCGCGGTTTGCTCGACGCCCCGCCCCTGTTCCAGATTTGTCTGGGCGTGCGCTGGGGCGCGGAAGCCTCGCCGCGCAATTTCATGACCATGGTCGACAATCTGCCCGAGGGGGCGAATTGGGCCGGTTTTGCCCTCGGCGCACAAGAATTGCCGATGGTTGCTCAAAGCGCGCTTTTGGGCGGCCATGTGCGGGTCGGATTGGAAGACAATCTGTATCTCGCCAAGGGTCAATTGGCGACCAACGCCCAATTGGTGGAGCGGGCCCGCGCGATTGTCGAGAATATGGGGTCAAGCATCCAAACCCCGCAAGAGGCGCGCGAAACCCTCAATCTGAAAAAGCAGATCGAACCTGCTCTGGTGAAAAAATCGGCATGATTTTGTGCAACAAAAGCGTCGCGCATCCGTGGCAATGCGATGTCATGGGGCACCTCACCACCCGGTTTTATGTCGAGATGTTCGATGATGCATCCTACCACTTCTTGAACGAGGTGTTCGGATGGACCCCCGGGGTCACGGGCACGCCGGGCTGGGCCGATGTGCGGCACACGATCGAATATCTCGACGAAGTGGGTCCGGGCGATCTGCTCGAAATATCGGCGCAGCTGGTCAAGCTGGGCGGTAAATCGATCACGACCCGCTATGAAATGCGCAATTGCACCCGCGACAATCTCGCCGCCACGCTCGAAAGCGTGTCTGTTTGCTTCGATCTGGAGCAGCGCAAGGCGGTGACCATTTCGGACGATATGAGAGGCCGGGCCCAAGCGCATTTGGCATCCTGACCGTGTGATTGCTGGCGGGTGACTGCAGGCGGATGAGGCTTGGTTGGTCGCTGGTGAACCGCACTTTCAGATCGAACTTTGCGGCACAGGATGGCGCAGGGCGTCTTCTGCTGGCCGCTTAACGCATGACCCTCTTGGGCAAAGGCTGATCTTCGCCCGCCCCGCCCGCAACCGCGTCTTCCGGGATCGGGCCGGCCGCATCATCACGGCACAGGCGCTGTGCGATCCAGGCTTCTTGTAACGCGGCCATATCCATCACTCGCCCGCGAATTGCGCTGCGGCGGTGTTCGTCAATGATCAACTGTTCAATCCCGAACTCCACCCGTTCATCGGGCCGCGCATAGACCGCATCGAGCAGGTCGGAATGCATCGCCGCCTCGCCCCGCTCGCGATAGCCATTAGCGCCGAAATACCATCCTGCCATCAAAAATGACCGCCGCCCCGCGCGGCCGGGATGGTGGAAAGCCAGCCCTTGATAAGAGGGCAAGTGCGCCAATCCAAACAATTCGGCAATTTCCGCCGACAGATCGACATGCGATGAAGGCAATTCGCCGCTCAGATCCAAATAATCGGCCCGCGGCGCATAGAGCAGCATGGGCACGTGGAACGAATACCAATCGATCATTCCAGCCTTCACCCGCGCATCCTCGATCGTGGTGCGCACGCCGTGATCGCCGGTCAGGATGATCACCGTATTGTCCAATTGTCCGCTCGCGCGCAGCGTCTCTATAATTTCGCCCAGCCAGTCGAGCTGCACCCGCGCGACATGCGCGCCGCGCGCCTGAATGGTGGGGCCCAGTTCTTCGGGCCACGGACCATGGCCGATTTGCGGCATCAAGGCCGCGGCAAAGCTTTGCCCGCTGCGCCCCCACGCCTCGATATCCTGCTTCATCCGCGCCAGCGCACGGCCATCGGCGCCGTCATCGCCGCCCACGCTATTGCCATAAAACACCGTATCAAAACCGGTCGCCTCGAACACGGTTTTGTCCGCGGGCACCTGGCTGGAATAGGGGGCATAGACCCCCGTTTGATAACCGGCGGCGCGCAATTGCTTGATCGGTCCGGGCAGGCTGTTGCCCAGCCGCGGCATATCGATCAGGCAGGTGCCGTAGATCGCTCTTGGGGGATAGGTGCCGGTGAACAGCGAGAGCAAGCCTTCGGCCGATGCCGGAAAGGTCGAGAAATGGTTGTTGGCGACGAACAATCCCTCGCTCAATTGCGCAAGAGCGGGATGGTCGGGCAATGCGCCGCGCGTGTCGAGAAATTCGATCGAGGCGGTTTCCATCACGAAGATCAGCAGGTTGGAGCCTTGATGGACGCCGGAATTGGGCCCTTGATAGGATTGCGGCGTGATCCCGGCCAATTGGGTGTAGCGGGCGTCCAATTGCCCCTCGGCCATGGGGGGCACGCCTGATGAGGGGTTCTGGCCCAGAGCGGCGAGCGCATTGACGAAAAAGCTGTCGGAAATCGGCGCGCTGCGCATGCTGGATGAATATCCCGCCAGCGCCAGTCCGGTGAACAATACCAGCGACACAGCCCCCGCCGCGCCCCAGAGGCGCATCACCCAAGCCCGGCGCCACAAAAGCCGCCCGACAATCATCACCAGCGCGGAAAATGCGAGCAAGACCGCCAGTTTCGCGATCCCGTCCAGGGCAATATATTCGCTAACAAATTCGGGTTTCGACAGGCCGAAAGAGATCGCATTTTGTAACGATTGCCAATTGAGAAAGCTGCCCACCTGCCCCCAGCTTTGCAAATTGGCATAGAGCAATGCCTGCACCGCCAAAATCGCCACAGCGCAGATCGTCGCCGCGCGCGCAAAGCTGAGCCTTGCAAACAAGGACGCGGTCGCCAGCGGGACGATCATCCCGAAGATCAGCAGATCCTGGCGATAGAGATAGAGCGTGTCAGCAAAGGAGGGCGCGCCATTAATGCCCGATGCAAGCAACAGGCCGTCGAAATATTTGGCCTGGACCCGGGCATAGATCGACCACGACACAAAGGCGAGCACCGGCCACCACATGGTTGCCATCGCCGCACCTTGGATCCACGGCGTCTGGCCGGGTGCCCCGTCTTTATCTGCTCGCTCGGCGCCTTGCACCTTATCCTCCAAGCCCGATGGTTTCATCGCGTGAGAGCGAGGGGATAGCGCAAAGACCATACCAATTGGTTAGCTGACCGCTTTTACACAGGCGCGCGCGGGCATGCGCAAAGTGGCAAACATGCGGTCGGCGCGTTGGCTGTGGTCTTTGGCCGCTGTGATCTGTGAAAA
>JABSPI010000154.1 GCA_013214365.1 Erythrobacter sp. | reverse complement strand
ATGCGCAACAATGCCAAGCGAATAGCCAATAGCCGAAGCGGGCGCGGCCGCCAGGCCAAATGCCATCAAAGCCAAAAAGCTGCCAAAATCCACCGCCAGCGCGCCAACACTGGCAAGCACATAGCGCACAAAGCGGATGTCGCGCAGGCGGTTGATCGCATTGGCAAGCGGGGTGTGCATGGTCATCATGCCGATTTGCGCGCGGGCTCGTCCGCCTGGCGGGTGCCGGCATCATCGGCTGGCGCGGCAGGAGCAATCCGCTCGGGCACGCCGCGCAGCGAGGTGAGCGCAGCGATCTGATCGGCGTTCAATTCACGGGTTTCCTGCGCCGCGCCCGCAATTGCGGTGTCCGCGCCCTCATCGCCGGCTTCGTGATATTCGGCGTCCTCATTGACGCACCACGTGTCATAGACCCGCTTGCCCGCCAGAATATTCTCAACCGTCAACATCGCGGTCATCATCGCGTGATCCTGATTGTTGTAGCGGTGCATGCCGTTGCGCCCGACCAGATGGAGCGAGGGGTGCTTGGCTTCGAGTTCAGCGCGCATGGCGGCGACATTGGCTTCGTAATCATCGTCATAGACCGGATAGGCCTTTTCCTGGCGCACCACCGCGCCGCTGACNACTTTGGCCGGATCGCACAGGCCCAGAATTTCCATCTCGCGCGTNGCCTGGNCGATCAATTCTTCATCGCTCGAGGCCCACAATCCGTCGCCTTCAAAGCAGAAATATTCCAGCCCCACACACGCCATGTCATCATCGGGGATCATTTCCGGCGACCAGCTGCGGAAATTCTGCACCCGGCCCACTTCAACCCGGTCATCATGGATATAAATCCAATTGTCAGGGAACAGATCGTCCGATTTGACCATCAATGCCACCGTCAAAAAGTCGCGGTAGCGCAGCTTGCCGGCATCGATCGCGCTGCTGGGCAGGGGATGGATGCGTTTGGACAATTCGCGCATGGGCGCCGAGCTGATCACGTCGCGGGCGCGGATTTGCGCGGTGCCCGCAGCCGATTTGGCGGTCATGGTCCAGCCCGCACCATCATCGGCAATGCGGTCAAGCGCATGGCCCATCAACACCTGACCCTTGCCCGAGGCAATGATCTTGTCGCGCGCCGCATCCCACATCATACCCGGCCCCAGGCGCGGATAGCGGAAGGTCTCGAGCAGAGTTTTGACCTCTTGCCCGTCATTGGGTTTCTTGTTGAGGCCAAGGCTGCGTTTCAAACCATCGGTCACCGCCCCCCATAAAGAGAGCCCCTTGATCCGCTGCGCGGCCCAATCGGCGCTCATCTCATCGCAGGGCATGCCCCACACTTTCTCGGTGTAGGTCTTGAAAAAGATCGAATAGAGTTTCTTGCCGAATTGATTGGTGGTCCAATCCTCAAAGCTTTTCACATCCTTGATCGGGAACAGCTTGTAACGCAGATAGCTGAGCATGCAGGCGGTCGAGCGCAAAAAGCCCAAATTCCACAAGGCCTCAAACGCGCGCAGCGGGTAGGAATAGAATTTGCCCTCGTAATAGATCCGGCTCATGCGCGGGCGCTGAATGAAATCGTCGGGGAGAATTTCATTCCACAAATCGACCACTTGTTGCGATTTGGAGAAGAAACGGTGGCCGCCAATATCAAACCGGTAACCTTCATGTTCGACCGTGCGGCTGATCCCGCCGACATAGGTTTCATCGCGTTCGATGATCGCGACCGTTTTGCCTTGTTTGGTCAACAAATAGCCTGCGGTAAGCCCGGCAGGACCGGCACCAATAATCGCCACATCGACATCGATAATGCCGGAATTTTGAGCGGCTTGCTGCGTCATTCATAACCCCCGTTGGATCGCCGGCGAGACCAGATCCGCTCGCGGCACAATTGGGGAGTGAAGGAAATTGGTTAGCAAGAGGTAAACACGCCACCTGCAAACGGTGTGTTTTGGCCCGGGACCAGCGGGTTTCCCGCCCGCGCGCGATTAATCCACCAGGCCTGGCGATTGCAGCCGCGCGGCCAGCAGAGCAAAATCCTCAAGGCTCAGTGTGTCGTCGAACACCACGCCATATTCGTGCTCGCGCCGCCAGCGGATCTTGGCGCGCACTTCGGGGAAGGGGACGCAATCATCCTCGACCGCAATGCGAATGGTTTGATCGATCGCGAACATCGCATCGCTGGTGAAGCGCGCGCCTTGCTGTGAGAGGTTTTCGACCACACCTTGTGCCCGGCCCGAAAGAGTGCGCAATGCGACCGGAAAACACAGGCCCAACCGCATGCCGCGCTTGGGATATTCGCCCACTTCGTGAATCAATTGCGCGACATCGACGCGCTCGACAAATTCGAACCCGGCTTCGCGGTCGCGGCTCCAAACCGGCGTGAGCACATATTGACCGCCGCCGGGCATGTGCAATTCGATCTGCTCGCTATCGGGGACCCGGTGGAACAGGCGGACCGATATGCCGGTTTCCGAAACATCACGAATGACGCAGACAAATTCGCCACCCGGCGCGATCAATTTGGCCGCGCGGATCAACAAGGTGAAACGCGGCGCGGCGCGCAAATCATCAGATGCAGGATCACCGCCTTCTGGATCACGGGCTTCTAGCTCACCGGCATCATCGCACGGTTCAGGCGACGATGCGGTCTGTGCCGAGTTTACGGCCTGTGCGGCTTGTGCGACCTGCGCAACCTGTGCGGCGGACAGGTCCGGCATGTCCTGATCGGATGCCTCATCCAATCGGCCGTCCAAAGGTGGTATGCTTGCTGCGTTGTCCATCATCTCTCGCCCCGCACCCCCCGTTTTGCCAAACCCGAATGCGCTCAAAGATCAAAAATCGAGCCTGAGCGATAGGGCGAATGGGTTAAGGGCAAGATAATGGTGCGGGTGGTGGGACTCGAACCCACACGAGTAATAACTCAGGGGATTTTAAGTCCCCGGCGTCTACCATTCCGCCACACCCGCGCCGCTTTCGGATGCGAGATCCGAACGCTTAGCGCGATAGCAGACGCGCCGCTCGGAGCAACCCGAATAGCGCGCAACGCACGCATTTTGCCGGTTGTGTCACACAGCTAGCCACACAGCGGCCAAAGGGCGGGACACACAGCAGGGCAAGGAGGAGGACGGTGCAGGCTGAACGCGCAATGCCCCGCAGCTATACCAACCCGCCCTACCAGCCCTCATGGTTAATCAAGCGCGGCCTTGGTATGGCGTAATTATCCCGCGATTTTGGCGACGTTTGATTTTGGGGTGGGTAATCTTGGGAGAGCACAATCTTGGTGATGAAAGTGCCAGCTCGATCAATTGGCCCGCTCAGTATAGCCAGATCAAAGCGGGCCGATCATGCCAGCTGGCCAATTCAGGTCGAAGTGCCCTCCCGCCCCCGTCCAAGCGGCACAGCCAGACGCGCTGATGGATCAGCGCGTGGCGGATCTGTGGCAGGTCAGCGGCTGATGGACCGGCAATCGGGCGCGTGCGGCGCGCTCAATTGTTGAGGCGGTGGCGGATTTCCTTGCCCGCTTTGAAATAGGGCACGCGCTTGGCCGGCACATCAACCGGGGCGCCGGTGCGCGGATTGCGACCTGTGCGGGCCTCACGCTCGCGGGTGGAGAACGCACCAAAGCCGCGCAATTCGACCCGGCCACCCTCAGCCAGCCGCGCCGCAATTTCGTCGAAGAACACATCGAGGACCTGCTCGATCTCTTCCGCGCGCAAATCGGGATTGTCCTTGTGCAGTTCGTGCAGCAGTTCAGATCTGATCATTTTCGCCTCCAAACTGGGCGGGGCGCCACATTGGGCCCAAAACCAC
>JABSPI010000153.1 GCA_013214365.1 Erythrobacter sp. | reverse complement strand
TCGATCAATTTGGTGGGCGCGCGCATCGATGACATCGTGCTCAAAGATTACGATCAAACCATCGATGATGGCAGCGATCCGGTGCGTTTGTTCGCGCCGGATCGCACTGATGCGGAACATTTCGCCGAGTTTGGCTTCGTTGTTGGCGGCCAACGTATGTCGAGCCGCGCCATTTGGCAGGCCGATGGTGATCGCCTCACACCTGATACGCCGGTTACCTTGTCGCACACCGATGAGAACGGGCTCACATTCCGAGTGAAGCTGTCGATCGACGACAATTATATGATTTCGGCCGAGCAATCGGTCGAAAACGCAAGCGAGAATGCCGCAATTGTGCAACCATTCGCGCTGATTAAGCGCACAAGCACAAACGCAACACCAGACCAATTCATAGCGCATGCGGGTCCAACGGGTGTCTTTGGCGGTTCGCTCTACGATCCCAATTCTTATGAGGAATTGGCAGAGCTTGGCCGCGATAATCCGGCGGGCGCTGTTTCATGGTTGGGTTTCACTGACAATTACTGGGCCAGCGCGCTGATCCCGGGGGATGGTGCGACCGATTCTGCCGGCTGGCGCTCGCTGGGTGACGATTTGTTCCGTGCTGATCTGATCTATGACAGCCGAACCGTACCTGCCGGCGGTGTCATGACGCAGACGACCCAGCTGTTTGCGGGCGCCAAGGAAAGCACGGTGCTCGACGCTTATGAAGACACCGGCATCACCTATTTCAGCAAGGCGATCAGCTGGGGTTGGTTCGAATGGTTTGAAAAACCGCTTCTCTGGCTGCTCACCACGCTCCACAGCCTGGTCGGCAATTTCGGTGTTGCGATCATCTTGTTGACGGTGATCATTCGCGGCCTGCTGTTCCCGATCGCCCAGAAACAATTTGCATCCATGGCCCAGATGAAGGCCGTCCAGCCAAAAATGAAGGCGATCCAGGAACGCTACAAAGACGACAAACAAACGCAGCAACAAAAAATCATGGAGCTGTACAAGGAAGAAAAGGTCAATCCGCTGGCCGGCTGCTTGCCGCTGATCATCCAGATTCCAATCTTCTTTGCACTCTACAAGGTGTTGATCCTCGCGATTGAAATGCGCCATCAACCCTTCCTCTACATCAATGATTTGGCCGCGCCCGATCCGGCTAAAATCCTCAATCTGTTTGGTTTGTTGCCGTTTGAGCCAACCGGTTTCCTCGGGATTGGTATTCTCGCGATCCTGCTGGGTATCACGATGTGGCTGACATTTAAGCTCAACCCTTCAACACTCGATCCGGTGCAGCAGCAGATTTTCAATCTGATGCCGTGGATCCTGATGTTTGTGATGGCACCCTTTATGGCTGGCTTGCTGCTCTACTGGGTCACCTCGAACATTCTGACGCTGGCTCAACAAAGCTATCTGTATTCCAAGCACCCGCAATTGAAGGCGGCGGCTGAGAAAGAGAAGGCGGAGAAAGCCAAGCAGAAGGCGCGCGAGGAAGCCGAGAAAAGCGAGGCCTGATTTGGGTTTGACACCAGAGCAAGAGCGCGAACAAGCCTATCGCGAGAAAGCCGCCTCGCGCCTGTTCTCAGGCCGGGTCGACTTCCTGCTGTCCGCGCCGCAGCTTAAATTCCTGCCCGATCCGATTGTGCCCGAAATCGCCTTTTGCGGGCGCAGCAATGTGGGCAAATCCTCGCTCTTGAATGCGCTCACCGGGCGCAAAGGGATTGCGCGCGCATCGGTCACGCCCGGCCGTACGCAGGAGCTGAATTTCTTTGATGTGGGCGGCGAGACAGGCGGCGCACCATTGTTCCGCTTGGTCGATATGCCCGGCTATGGCTTTGCCAAGGCGCCTGTCAAAGTGGTTGATCGCTGGAAGAGCCTGGTGCGCAGCTATCTGCGCGGGCGAGCGGTTTTGGCGCGCAATCTGGTTTTGGTCGATAGCCGGCATGGCCTCAAAGACGTCGACCGGGACATGATGAAAATGCTCGATGAGGCGGCGGTGGGCTACCGCATTGTTTTGACCAAAACCGACAAGATCAAGGCCAGCGCGCTCGAAAAGGTCGGCAATCAGGTCGCTGATGAAGCCAAAAAGCACGTCGCAGCGTTCCCCGAACTCCACCTCACCAGCAGTGAAAAGGGCATGGGAATTGCGCCCCTGCGCGCAGCAGTTGTCGCGGACGCTTTGGGGGAAAGCTGGTTTGCCAAGGGTGCGGCGAGCTAGACATATTCCCACCGGGCAAAAGCCGATGGAT
Organism: Erythrobacter sp.; assembly: GCA_013214365.1. Classification (GTDB taxonomy): domain Bacteria; phylum Pseudomonadota; class Alphaproteobacteria; order Sphingomonadales; family Sphingomonadaceae; genus Erythrobacter. The sequence goes on along the minus strand of JABSPI010000153.1, from coordinate 1,115 downwards.
GATCGCCTTGCCCCGCGCTAAGACGGGGGTATGACTGATCTCGCCACTGTCCGCACGATCCTTGATCAATTGATCGCTTTCGACACGACATCGCGCAAAAGCAATCTTGCCCTGATCGAGTGGGTTGAGGCCTATCTTGCCCAGCATGGTGTGATGGGCGAGCGGGTCAGCGACGCAACCGGAGCAAAGGCCAATCTGTTCGCCAGTTGCGGCCCCGATATTGCCGGCGGCGTAATCTTGTCGGGCCACAGCGATGTGGTGCCGGTCGATGGCCAAAACTGGTCGAGCGATCCGTGGACCACATATGAGCAAGCCGGCAAACTCTATGGCCGCGGGACAAGCGATATGAAGAGCTTTCTGGCGCTGGCGCTGGCATTTGTGCCGCGCTTTGTGACCGGCTCCAAACCGGTCCATCTCGCGATCAGCTATGATGAAGAGGTCGGCTGTAAAGGTGCGCCAGCGATGATTGATCGGATGCGCCAGACAGTGCCTGCGCCCCGGCTTGCCATTATCGGTGAGCCAACCAGTATGCGACTGGTAACCGGACACAAGGGGATCACCGTTCATTCCGTAGAGGTGCGCGGTGCAGAGGCGCATTCCTCGTTGGTCAATCATGGAATATCGGCCAATGAGGTTGCGATTGAACTGATGCACAGCCTGGTTGAACTTGCGCATGAATTGCGCGCGCGTGCGGACCGGGACAATGGGTTTGATCCGCCCTATCCCACGCTCACCATTGGCGTGATGCGCGGGGGCGAGGCGGCCAATATTCTCGCGGGCGAGGCGGGTTTTGAGTTCGATCTGCGCTGCCCCCCGGGGTTTGATGCCGGAGAAATCCTCGCTCCTTTCTTTGCCCTTTGCGAGGCCAAGGACCGCGAGATGAAGGCGCGCTTTGCCCATACCGGGGTCCGCTTTGAACAGCTTTCCAATGCCCCGCCATTGGGCCCGGATGGCAGCGAAGATGCGGTGGCGTTTGTCCGCGGTTTAACCGGCGAGAACGCGCCTGCCTCCAAGGTTTCCTACGCCACCGAAGGGGGCCAGTTTCAGCAGGCCGGTTTCGCCACAATTGTGTGCGGCCCCGGATCAATCGAGCAAGCCCATCAGCCCAATGAATG
>JABSPI010000152.1 GCA_013214365.1 Erythrobacter sp. | reverse complement strand
GTGGCGCTGGTGAAATTATAGGTCCCATCAGGCAGGATTTCGATCCGTCCCACCGGTTTCACCAATTCGCCGCGTTCGGCCAGCAGGCTGCCGGGCGCATAGGCGATCCCATTGAGCGCAAACCGGTCCCAGCCCATCAACAAGGCATCCGATGCGGTGTCATGCACCGCCAGATTGTTGACCGACATGCGCCCGTTAAAGCGCGCCTTGGTGGCATCGCCATTGGCCACGCGCACCTTGCCCGAGACCCCCATGACCGCTTTGCGCACTTCCATCCCCTCGGTCACGGGCATGTAGGAACGCAATTGATCAACCGAGAGGCCGCGCAATTGGAAATCGATATTGGCGCTCGCCGTGGCGGGGGTGAGGCTGCCGGCGGCGTTGAAGGCGGTGCGCCCGTCAATCCGCGCATCCAGATCCACATTGGCCGGGATGGTCATATCGCTGCTCAAATTGGAGAGCACGAGATTAACCGGGGTCACATTGAAACGCGCGCGCGGCGAGACAGCGCGGTCTTCAAATGTGATCGCGGCTTTGTCGATCCGCGCCTCAGCCAGTTCGATGGTCCATTCAGGCGCAGGTTCAGCCGCTTCAGAAGCAGCAGGAGATGCGGGCGCTGGCGCAGCCGGGGATGCGGCGGGTGCGGCGGGTGCGGCAGTGGGCATCATATCCATCAGGCTGATCGCGCCATTGGCTTCGCGCCGCACCGCAAGGCTGGGTTCGACCAGAGCGAAACTGTCAATCCTGACCGTGGTTGCGGGCTGATCGATTTGAATATTGGCGACTTGCAATTGCGGGATCTGGATTCGCGCATCCTCCACCCCTTCGCCCGGCCCCGAGACGCGCAATTGGTCCACTGCAATTTCGGGCATGCGGGCGGTGATCCCCCCTTCGCGCCAGGTGATATCGTTGATCGAGGTTTGCGCGCGGGCAAACCCCATCGCGCCATTGAACGTCGCCGGCCGCCCGGTCAGCGCCATATCCACCAGATCAATCGTGTTCACATCCGCGGCAAAGGCAAGACCGTCATCGCCATAGGCAAAGTCATACGTCAGCGCGAGGCTCGCGCTGCCATTGTCGAGCACCACAGGCAGATCTTCGCCGAAAAATTCGCCCACCGTGCTCATTTGCAGCGCATCGATGCGCAATTGCCCAGCCGAGGCGACCGGCGCCATTGCGGCGGTGCCTTGCCATGCCATCGCCTCGCCGCGTTCGCTGATCGCGTCGAATTTAAACTCGCCGCCCTCGCTCGCATCGGTTTGAAAATCGAGCAGAGTGAAAGTGATCGGGCTGAGTTGTTTCACCGGCCTTTGTGCGCGGCTCAAATCGGCAAAATCAATCCGTCCATCGCTCATCGCAAACCGGTCAATCTTGACCGAAGGCATGGGCTCATCAGGATCGGTTTCGGGCATCAACTCAACCAGGTTGAGCGAGCCATCAGGGCGCAAAATCGCATTGAGATAGGGCGCATCAAAGGTGAATTCGTGCAAATGATAGGTGCCGCCAAACAGCGAGGTCACCCCGACATTGACCCGCATATGATCAGCCGAGGCCATGATCGTATCCTGATCCTTGATCGCAAGGTCGGAAATATCGAGCGTCAAGGAAAACGGATCAAACGCCACTTCGCCCATTGTCAGGGTCTTTTGCAGTTCGGCCTGTGTCCAGTCGGTCGCCCCGTCGCGCACCAATTTGGGGACGAGATAATAGCCAGCCAGCGCATAAAGCCCGACCAAAACGGCCACCACACCCACGCCGATAACCGACCTGCGTACCCAAGTTGACATATTCGCCCCTTCCAACGACCGGAATCGTTTGCCCTCATCCTCAATCGTGCACTCTATGGTGCGATGCGCGCTTGGGCAATGTTGCGTGTGATGATTGTGCGCAAAGGGGACAATCGCGGCCCCGCCGCCCCAAACGGTGCGCCCGTTTGGGGAACAGCTGCGCAGCCAAAACGTAAGATCTATCGTAGCTTGCACAAATGATGTTGCTGGCGGGGGTCACAACATCACTGCGAAGGGGATGCGCATTATGCTTGAGACCAGCCTGTTGATCACCGCATTATTGTTTGGCGGGACCGTGCTCTACGCGTTCGGCTTTGCGGCCTTTGTGTTCACCGCTTTGCCCGCCGAGAGCGCCGGCCCGCTGATCAGGCAGGCCTTCCCGCATTTTTATATGTTTGTGCTTTTGAGCGCGTCGCTCGCCGGGGTTTTGTGCGTCACAATCGATTCCTTCAGCGCAATCACATTGGGCGCGATCGCTGCCACCACAGTGCTGGCACGCGAAGTGATCATGCCCGCAGTCAACGCGGCGACGGATGCCGGGGCGACCGCGCGTTTTAGAGGGCTGCATTCTTTGTCAGTTCTGATCACGCTGGCGCATATTGTTGGCGCGGCCGTGGTGATCGTGCGGCTGGCCTTTATTGTTTGACCGCCTCAAACTTACCCGCGCCCCCCCACCGCCTTCACGAAACAACCCCATAATGCTTGCAGATATCGAACTCACCGGGCTGGTCCTGCCGCTTGACCTTGGCACTTATGGCGAAGGCGATGTGGTGCCCGATGCGCATTACCTTGATCTCACACTCGGGCTTGATCCGGCGTTGGTCCTGGTCGAGCGCGATGCGATGGATGCGGTGTTCGATTATGACCCGCTGATCCGTACGATCGAGGCGATTGCGCGCGATGGCCATTATGAAACGCAGGAATATCTGCTGACCCGGATCGCGCGGGCCTGCGCCCGCTATCCCCAGATCACCCGGTTTGATGCGCGCGCGTATAAGGGGCCAGTTTTGGCCGGGAGCGGGCGGCTGGGCGTGCGGTTGCAGCTGGACCGCGCCGAACTTGACCGGCTCTAACCCGGCCCAATCGCCGCGCGCCAAAGCGTCGCTGATCAGCGCTGTGCGCGGATCAAATCGGCGGCCTTTTCGGCAATCGCAATGGTCGGCGCATTGGTGTTGCCGCTGACCAATTTGGGCATGACCGAGGCATCGATCACCCGCAAACCTTCAACCCCGCGCACCCGCAACTCGGCATCGACCACGGCGTTGGGATCATCCTTGACCCCCATTTTGCAGGTCCCCACCGGGTGATAGATCGTGCCCCCGACCTCGCGCGCAAAGCCGAGCAATTCATCATCGCTCTGCAACGCCTCGCCCGGTTCCATTTCATGCGCGATCATCTGCGCCAGAACCGGCTGCTCGGCAAATTTGCGGGCCCAGCGAATGCCCGCAATCGCGGTTTGCTGATCGAGCGGATCGCTAAGGTAATTGGGCCGGATTGCGGGATGATCGGTGTGCGCGGCCGATTTCACATGCACGCTGCCGCGGCTTTCGGGGCGCAATTGGCACGGCGCGATTGTCAGGCCGGGCTCTTTCTCCAGCTTCATATTGCCGTGTTCGGTCATCTCCACAAAATCCATCGTCGCAGGCAGGATGTGATATTGCACGTCGGGCGTGGCCAATTCGGGCCGGGTTTTGACAAAAGCGGCAATATGCGCCGCCGACAGCGTCAACAGACCCTTTCGCTGGGTCAGGAATTTGAACACTTCGCCGATCAGGCTGAGCCCGCGCGATTGATTGTTCACTGACGGTGTGCCCGGCTTCATCCGATAGCGATTGCCGATCACGAAATGGTCTTGCAGATTTTCCCCAACCCCGGGCAGCGCGCTGCGCACGGCGATATTGTGCTGGGCCAGAACCTGCGGATTGCCGATCCCCGACAATTCCAGCAATTGCGGGCTGTTGATCGCGCCGGCAGAGACGATCACTTCAGCATTGGCCGCGGCCTGATGCGTGCGATTGCCGATTGTGTATTCAACCCCGCTGGCGCGCTGGCCATCGAACAGGACCCGCGCGGCAAGCGCATTGGTTTCAATCTTCAGATTGGGCCGCGATTTGGCCGGATTGAGATAGGCCACCGCCGCGCTGCAACGGCGGCCGTTTTTGACCGTCAGCTGGTAATAGCAAATCCCCTCCTGATCCTCGCCATTGATATCGCGGTGTTGCAATCCGATCGCTTTGCCCGCCTCGATCACGGCGTCGGAAACGGGGTGTTTTTCGGTCACATCGGACACGTTGAGCGGGCCGCCGCGCGCATGGCCTTCCATCCCTGCGCGCTCCTGATTCTGGCTTTTGAGGAAATAGGGGTGGAGATCATCATAGGACCATCCGCGCAGCCCCATCTGCGCCCAGCCGTCATAATCCTGCCGCTGGCCACGGACATAGAGCAGGCCGTTGATCGAGGATGAACCACCCAAAACCTTGCCCCGCGGCCAGGTATGCGAGCGGCCATTGGTGCCCTCATCAGGCTCTGTCTCATACAGCCAATTGACCTTGGGATCTTTCAAGGTCGAGGCATAGCCAACCGGGATATGGATCAATGGCGATGTGTCCTTGGGCCCCGCCTCGAGCAGAAGGACACGGCTTTTGCCATCCTCGCTCAACCGGTTGGCCAGCACGCAGCCCGCGCTGCCCGCGCCGATGATAATATAATCAAATTGATCCATCTCGATATCCTCTCACCTGCGCTGTGCCTCGCATCATGGGCGATAGTGGCACGGGCGCGGGCCCCAAAACAAGCCAGCGGCGGGCAGATTTTGCCTCCAGCCAGCGATTAAGGCGGGTTCGTGCAAGTTTTGGGCATTTGTTAGCTGTATAAAGCTCCGAATCGCTGGACCTTTGGCCCCATCGAGGGATAAAAGTGCAGCTAATTTTGGCAGTATCGCTGCCAGTATTGAAAAGCCGTCGAATTTTCGCCACAAGACGTGATCACGTTTTGCGGTCAAATGCAGATTGGTGCGGGTCACACGGAGCACAATGGGGTCACGCTTCAGCCAGTACATATTCCAGCGGCACACGCCTTCACCGGCGGGTGA
>JABSPI010000151.1 GCA_013214365.1 Erythrobacter sp. | reverse complement strand
ATGGTTGGCCGGGGAGTCCCACGAGGCGATACCGTCCGAGCTTGTGGAACGAGTTCCTGTCACGGCGTTGCACCTCAAGGAGCTTGTCGATCGCGCAAAGAGATTAGACCTCAAGGATCAGTACCCTCGACGCGCATTGAGTCACTTCGATTTCCAAATCGGAATTCGAGATGATGACGGCGAGCAATGGTCATTTGTTGAAGGGGGTTTCTGCGATGATGAGGCGGTCACGGACTTTTGCTACGACCTAATGCCAAGGCTCGTTTCCGATCAGGACTTTTGACCGTACTAAACTGAGTAACCAGCAAAACGCGAAGCGCGTACCTGTAGCGGGGTTAGGGGGCGGCTTTACAACAACCCGATCAGCCCGCTCCCCAAAGACTCGCGAGCATGCTCCTCACCTCCGCGTCCTCACGCGAGGTGTCGGCTGTCCGGTCGACCACGCTTTGAAACTCAGCTGAGCTGGCAACCTTCTCGCCAAACTTCTCGGTCAACAATGCGCGCACGAAGCCTCGGGTAAAATCCTCCTCAGAAAGCCCCTCAATTCCGGCAAGCGCATCGACCATCTGGCGGCGCGACATCGTCTTCGCGTCCCCACCAGTCCCCCCACGCCCCGGCGCGCGCGCCCGAACCATGATTGCCTGCGCCATGATTATGGAGCCTGCATCCACCTGCCAGAGCGAGCTTGCACAGATTCGGTTCTGAGTATTGTATCGGGTGTTGAGCTTCTTGCGATTGACTCGCACCTACATTGGAGTCATGAGCGTGTGGATTTCGCATCGCCATTAGGTGGCATATCCGACCGATTGGCGGCGATCTGAAATTTTGCTTGGATCCGATCAATGATAATATGGCAAATGACCGGCGTTTGCCTCTCTTTTCTGGGCGTTTTGTTGCTCTACCTCGGGTGGAAGCGCAAACGCAGGAGCTGGCCTCATATTGTGGCCGGTTGGGGGTTTGTGCTGGGGTCGATCATCGCATGGGGGCAAACCAGCGCCGCTGATAAGGGGGCGGCTCTGGGGATTATTGTGGTGGTGTTGACCGGTCTGGCCGCTCTGGCGATCATTGCGGTCAAAACCCCGGTAAAGGCTCGGCGCAAGCCGCGTAAAGCCGCCATTCAAGGCCCTGTGCAAGCCAGTTTGTGGCACGAAGGCCTCTCCATGACAGCCAGCATTTTGGCGATCGTGATCGTTGGCATGATCGCATCCATTGCCGCATGCACGGCCTTTTTTCTGGCCAATCGCGCAGCCGGTGTGGAGCACACCGCCAATATCATCGTGACAATGTTTGCCTTCCCCACATTGTGGGCGGGGCTTGCCACCTATATTGGCTATTCGAACAATCTAGGTGGCAAAATCCGGCTTTTGCTGGGGCTTGTTGTGGTCTGCGGCGCGATCATTTTTGCGACAATGCGTGCCTCGGTATCTTAGGGGGATAGGGTGACGGGTAAGACGGCAAAAGGCTCGGCCTTGCGGGTCGCGCAATCGCTTGAGGCGCACAGCCTGCTTGCGATTGTGTTTGGCGGTTTGATTTACATTCTTGCGGTGACCGGCACGCTGGCTGTGTTCAACCACGATTTGCAGCGTTGGGAGCAGCCCCACGTCCCCGAAATGACTTCTATCTCGCCCCAGGCCGCGCAGGCGGCTGCATTGGCGGTGTTTGAAAGTGAAGAGACGCCCAGCACGCATCTCTATATCAATTTCCCGCAAGATGACCTTCCCCGGACCGTGATTACCACCGATACGCAGGCGTTTTTTGCGGCGGAGGACGGGACAATCGCAACCGGCGAGGCGTTCCCATGGACCCAATTCCTGCTCGATTTGCACTATTACCTGCACCTGCCTCAAATCCTNGGATTGACAATTGTGGGCGCGCTGGGAGCGATGCTGATCGGGCTGTCTTTCTCCGGCATTCTCGCGCATCCGCGGATTTTCCGTGATGCGTTCACATTCCGCCGCTCTGCAGGGCGATTGACACATGTCGATTTGCACAACCGGTTGAGCGTTTGGACCTTGCCATTCCACTTCTCCAACGCGCTGACCGGATCCATTCTGGGGCTTGCCAGCATCCTTGCCTTTGCCATTGCTGCGGCGGGTTTTTCAAACGATGTCGAAGCGGTTTTCGAACCCGTTTTCGGAACCGAACCGGCACCGGTTGAGGGCAAGGCAGCGGTGGCGGATATCGCCGGGCCATTGTCCTATATGGAGCAAAACTTTCCCGATCATCGCCCCTCCTATTTCATTCTCCACGACCCCGGCACAGCCGGGCAGCACAGCACGATCATTGCCGAACATTCGGATCGTTTGATTTTTGGAGAATATTACAATTTCACCGCTTCGGGCGAATATGAAGGCAATGTCGGCATTTCCGACGGGACTATCGGCCAACAGGTGACCGGCGCGGTCTACAATATCCATTTCGGCCATTGGGGCGGCTTGCCGGTAAAGCTTGCCTATTTGCTGTTCGGGCTGGGATTGTGCGTGATCGTGGCCAGCGGCCTGAGCATCTATTTCGCCAAGCGTGAGGCAAATGGTCGGCCCGCCCCCAAACTTGCCGCGGTGTGGAGCGGCGTGATCTGGGGCACTCCGGCGATGTTGGCGATCACTTTGCTGGCGGCATTCCTCGGGGGTGAGGGGGGTGTATTGGTGGCGATCTTCTGGCTTGGCCTCGGCGCAGGCCTGATTGCCTCATCCTTTTCGAATGCGCGCGACGTCAAATTGACCGGGCAATTCGGCACAGCGGGGGCGTTGGCCGCCGTGCTGGTCATCTATTTCGCGCGCTACGGATCAGATGCCCTGTCTCAGGCGGGGCTGGCGGTGACGCTGACCGGCATTGCGCTGTTGGTTGGCTGTATCGCTTGGGCCACTTGGTCCGCCCGACAAGGCAGCGACGATGGCGACATTATGCGCGCCAAAGATCTGGAGCCGGCGGAGTAAATGCCTTTCGGGAAATATGATTAATATCTGAAAATTANCGGATATTCGGATATTTTTTGGCTTTTGGATTGGGTCCCTCGGGGGGTGTCGCGCCGGCTAGATCCGGTTTGGCGGATCAAAAATTTTGAAACGCGCTCACAATCTTATTTATGCTATTGACTCGCAGAAGCAATAGATCCAATGGCGCTCCCCGTTTCATCAACGAGGGATCATGACATGTTCAATTTTCGCGCGGCATCGTTCAAAATAGCGTTGCTTGCATCCAGCTGCATCGCAACCACAGCTGCGGCACAGGACCGCCAAGAGACGGCACAAGACGATAATGTTATCATTGTCACCGGCCAGGTTTCGACTTTTGGTGCGACCAAGTCCGATGCGCCAATCGCAGAAACGCCGCGCTCGGTCACGGTTATCACAAGCGATGACTTTGAAGATCGCGGAGCGCTGTCGCTCGGCAATACACTCAATTACACTGCTGGTGTGACCGGCAATCCGTTTGGTTTGTCAACGCGAGGTGATTTCGCCTCCATTCGCAGTCTGGATGCGCCGGAATACCAGGACAATCTGCAGGTCCAATTTGGGTTTTACAACAATGCCCGGGTTGATGTGTACACGCTCGAGCAGGTTGAGGTGCTCAAAGGTCCGGCCTCGGTACTCTACGGTCAGGCCGCACCCGGCGGCATTGTTGCCACGGTCTCAAAGATTGCCGGCCCGGACAATCTCGACAAGGAAGTGTTGGTCAGCCTCGGCAATTTTGACCGGTATCAGGGTTCAGCCGATCTTGGTTTTGACCTCAGCGGTGATGGCACATTATCCGCACGCTTTGTCGGGGTATTGCGCGATAGCGGTACGCAAATCGATTTCGTCAATGATGACGCGCTTGTGCTCGCCCCCTCATTGACCTTTGACAATGGCCGCACCGCAATCACCGCATTGGTCAATTACACCGACCGCAGCAGCGACACCGCGTCCCAATTTTTGCCGCTTTACGTAACCGGTTGCCAATCGGACCAAGTGTCATTTTCTGATCCGAATTTCTGTTTTGGCGCACCAAGCGAGGGGGTTGAAACATCCGCTTATGTCGGAGATCCCGAGTTTAATCGCTATGATACCGAGGCATTCACTGGCAGCTTGTTTGTCACGCATGAATTGAACGCGGCGCTGACGTTTGAAGGGACCGCGCGCTACCGCGATGGCGAAGCCGTTTATCAGCAGGCATGGGCCTCGTTTTTGGGCGATGGCACACCGCGCGTCCTTCCTGATGGGACGCTGATTGCTCGCACTATTTTTGGTGGCCCTGCCAGCTCGGAGCAATTTGCCTTTGATGCGCGTCTACGCGCCCGGTTCGATACTGGCATTATCGAGCATGAGGTTCTCGCAGGGGTCAATTATCAGGATGTCGACACGACCAGCAGCAACGCAACTTTCTACGGCCTGCCGACCAGCTTCAACCTTTTTGCGCCGGTATATGATCTGGCTGGTTTCCCAACCCAAGAGCAGTTTGAAGCAGCGCAAATCGTCACGCAGAACAGCTCGGAAGCGACGGATCTTTACGTGGTTGACCGCATGACGATCGGCAATCTCGTGGTGGATCTGGGGCTGCGTTATTCATCGGTTGATTCAAGCGACGATTTGACCGACCAGAAGGACAGTGAATATCCGATCACTGCCGGAGCGTTGTATAAAACCTCTTTCGGACTCAATCCCTATGTCAGCTATTCCGAGAGCTTCCGCGCTACCGTTGGTACTGACATCAATACCGGCGCATCGCTATTGCCGCGGCGCGGGGAGCAATGGGAGATTGGTCTTAAGTACCAGCCCGCAGGGACGCAGCTTTATGTCGCGGTGGCCTATTACGATTTGGAAGAAGACAATCTGGTCGAATTCCTCGCTGGCGGACAAACCCAGCCCGGGCTGTCGATTGAAGCCGAGGGGGTCGAGGTCGAAGCCATCGCGACCATGGGCGATTTCACCTTTGATTTCGATTTCAGGCATCAGGATGCAAAAGAAGTTGATGCGAACGGCGCCGAGTTGCCGCGGGCCAGCGATCCTGACACCACGGCATCTCTCTGGGCGATCTGGAATCCCAGCTCAAATCAGCTTGATGGGCTGCGTTTGGGGGCCGGTGTGCGGTATGCCAGCCAAAATGAAAGCAACGGCACCGCCTTCCTTGCGTCGAATGGTTTTGCGCCGACTGCCAACCGCGTCGTAACCGATGGCTACACCGTTTTTGATGCGCTTCTTGGGTATCAATTTGGCAACGGTATTGCCGTCTCGGTCAATGCGCGCAATCTGTTCAACAAGGACTATTTTGCCACCTGTCTCTCTCGGGGCGATTGCTTCCCAGGAGAGCGGCGCACGATCGTCGGCACGATTGGTCTGCGGTTCTAGGCGATCTTATCAGCGGCCCACCTGATCGGTGCGGCCATACCCAATTGGCAGGGATGAAGTCACAGGCTGACTTGCATCCCTGCCGACACTTTTTCCTTGGAGAAATATGATCTTTGCAATCAACTATGCCGGCCTTTGGCTTCGCCTTTGGGCTAGCTAAGTTTGGCTTGCGACCTGACTTTTGCCACTCTCCGTACGGCTACGGGCGCACAAATCCTGATAATGGATAGAGGTGTTGAAGACCAAGCCTCGCTGCTTTAGTCTAGGAACTGTAAAGTTAATTATGGCGCTTGTGCGCCTAAAGCTAACTCAGGGGGATCACACATGATCGAAGCCGATCGTCGTACACTTATTGAAGCAATGCTGGTTTCTGGCCTG
>JABSPI010000150.1 GCA_013214365.1 Erythrobacter sp. | reverse complement strand
TCCGGTGCGTGCTGCGGCTCTGGCGCGTGTGTGCCGCGCGAGGGAGATGAGCCGGATTGCTGGCTGGATTGCAGGCTAGATTGCAGGCTGGATAATAGCCGGTACGATCAATTGCCCAAGCCGGCGCGCAATTGCGCCACCCGCGCCGCATTCACGCCGGCATCGGAATAGCCGACCCGCGATCCGGAGCGGACCTCGACCCCATTCTCGCCGCGCCGCACTTCCAGATCATCGACAAAACCGAATATGTCCGAACTGAATTCGGCTGCGATATAGCCGTCTTCATTGGTCGTGATCGTCCCGCCGATCGCGGAAATCGCGCCGGGCAAAGCGTCCCATTGGTCAAGCGCGAAGCTGTCCACCTGTTTTTCGGGCGCGGTGCCCGCCTCGCTCGAGACGCAATTGGGCGCCTCGGGGCATGGGCTCAACCGGCCGTCTGCAAGTCCGGGCGCAGTGCCGCTCTGCGATGATTGGCCAAGGAAAAAGAACCCAACAACCCCCACCAAAGCGAGCACGACAATGGCGGAGACGAGAAATTTGAGAACCTTCATGGCTTTTCCTTACTGGCAAATGTGGAGAGCGCCCTTCTTGCAGGATTTGAGAGCCAGTCCAGCCCTGTTTCTCATAGATTGGGTTTGCAACTCTGTGGGGTTTGCAACTCTTGGGGGTGTTTTCCACGTTCGGGTGCAGCGCGCCATTTCGCTCGAGGTGTAGCGATTGCTATTGCCCTTTGGTGAGAAGCCAAAATGGGAAGGAAATGGCTGATGAAAAACGTGAAGCTCTTTTGCACGGCCGCTCTGGCGGCCGCGATCACCGCCTGTTCGCCAGCGGGTGATGGCCCCGCTGAAACCAATGGCGCTGAAACAAATGGCGCGGAAACCGAGACCGCCCAAACCGAAACCACAACAGCCGCATTCATCTTGGCAGACACCAATTGGCAATTGATCCAAATCACCTCAGGCGACGAGGCGCCAATCGATGTTGAAGCCGGGCTCTACACGCTGGCCATCAACGCCGATGGGACCGCTGCGATGAGGCTGGATTGCAATCGCGGAACCGGCCCATGGGAAGGTGCGTCGGGCGACGATGTAAATGCGGGCAGTTTCGCATTTGGCGCGATCGGTATGACCCGCCGCATGTGCATGCCCGGATCGATCAGCGACCGGGTCGCGGCCGATCTGGCGCGGATTGATGCGTTCAAATCAGGCGATCAGGCGCTCATGCTGACCGGCGATGACGGGCAATTGGTCTACAGCTGGGAAACGCTGGACATTGTCGAAGACGGTCCTGCTGGGGCCACTGATCCAGCCAGCACGCAGGGCGAATAGGAGACCGGTCAAAGGGGGCGCCCAGCGCGGTGTGATCCTGCGCCAAGATCACACATGATGGCCGCGAATGGGCGCCCCCTGACCCGGGGCCAAGACGCATTGCCGAGGCATGGTATTTGCACTAGGAGTGCCATTATATCAGCGCAGACAATCTTAAAGGGCCCGGCAGGTTTTGACTTACACACTCTATGGCATGGCCGGCTCGCTCTACACCGCGCGGGCGCGGTCCTATATGCGGGTGAACGCGGTTCCCTTCACCGAAATCAAGGCCGGGAGCAAGGAGTTTACCGGCGCGATTGTGCCACAGATCGGGCGCTGGATCATTCCGGTGATCAAAACCCCTGACGGCCAAATCATTCAGGATGGCGCCGATATTATCGATCATCTCGATGCCGCCGGTTTCAGTCACAACCCGATCTATCCCGATGACCCCGCATTGCGGGTGATCGCGCATCTGTTCGAGCTGTTCGGATCCCATGGCTTGCTGCGTCCGGCTATGCATTACCGCTGGAATTTTGATGATGTAAATCTGGGCTTTTTGCGCGCGACATTTCGCGATGTGCTGCCCTCGGGCCTCGATGACGAGGCGCAGGAGGCCGCCTTTCTCCATGCCAGCGGGCGCATGCGCAATGCGGCGCAAATGTTTGGGGTGAACCCAGCAACGCAAAAGCTGGTGGAGGAGAGTTATACCGAGTTCCTCGCTTTGATGGAGGCGCATTTGCGCGTGCATCCCTTTATGCTGGGCGGGCATGCAACGATTGCGGATTATGGATTGATCGGGGCGATGTATGCCCATCTTGGGCGCGACCCGGCCCCGCTGCACATGATGCAGATCACCGCGCCAAGCGTGCTGCGCTGGACCGAGCGGATGAATATGGCCGAACGCTTCATCGACGAGGCTGTGCGCAATTCAGGCGGACAATTGATCGACAGCGCCAATCTGCCCCAAAGCCTGATCGCGATCATGCATTTCATTGCCGCAGATTACCTGCCCGAAATCACCGCACATGTGGCCAAGGCCAATATGTATCTGGCCGATCATCCCGAGATTGAAGAGGGCACGAATGCAGCCAGCAAATCGCNCAAAAGCGGATTGGGGATGGCCGCATTCAATTGGCGCGGGCAAGAGATTGCGACCATCGTGATGGCCTACCGCTTCTACCTTTTGCAGCGGTTGCAAGATGCATTTACCGCGCAAGCGCCAACCGATCAGGACGCAATCGGCGCGCTGTTCCAAACCGCTGGGCTGAGCCCATTGCTCGATTTGAAAACCATCAGGCGGGTTGAACGGCGCGCCAATCAGGAGGTGTGGGGCGAAACGGTGTAAAAATGGCAGGTGTGCATGCCGGGCGGCGTCACCGGGCCATAATAACCCCAGCCCGCAATAACATACGCCCAGTAAGCCTGTGCCCAGCGAACTTGCGCCCGGAGAACCTGTGTGACGCGCGATCACATGCTGATCATGATCCCGCGGCTGGGCGCGACCGCATTGTCGAGCATTGCGCGCCAGATATCGGCGACATCTTCTGCCCCGCAAATGCGCTCCACCGCCAATTGGCCCGCCACCTCTTGCGCGATGCGCGCGCCGGCCTCGGAACCGCGCCGCCAAATCTCGCCTGCGCCCCATTGCGCGTCGCGTTTGGCGATATGCGCGGGCGCGAAAAAGAAGCTCGGCTTGACCCCCGGAAGATCCGGCCCGCGTCCGCGCTCTGCCTCCCAATGGGTTGCCCCCACAATGCAGCTTTCGACCATATTGTCGCCGAGCAAATGGTGCAGTCGGCCCGTCAGCGGCCCATCGCCCGACATATCGACCCATGCGCTGGGCACGCTCTGGTCGATGGCATCCTCTTGTCCATAGGCGACGATCTGATCGCAACAATCGAGGCTCTCTACGAAATCCATATTGCTCGGCGATGTCAGCCCGATCACGGCCTTATTGAGACCGGAATCATGTTTGAGCAAATGCGCCAAGCCGAAGCCGGTTTTGGATGACACCGACCCGATGATCACCTGCTGCGCGCCGAAGAAATCATTATCGATCAGATAATCATACAAGACGAAGGAGGTGATGAAGAGCGGAAACAGCAAGCAGCGTTCATCTTCCAATGCATGGAGGAATTCCGGCTCCCCCTTAGTCCGGCGATATTGGTTGTAGAGCGCGGGCAAAGGCGCACGGTGCGCGGCGCCATCCATGAAGAAATCATCCGCCACGTGACCCGGTTCGAGCACCACCTGAGATGCCATCGGGAAAAAACCATACAAGCGTTCGCCCAGCCCAATCGCATCGCAGCGGGTTTCCACCACATCGCCCATCGCCCATCCGGGAACCTTGCCCCACCCCCCTTCGGCAGGGAAATATTTCCAATAGCCGATCATCTCGCCCGAAACCGCGTAACTGACATTGTTGGCGGTGAGCCCCATCTTATCGATCGCCACGCGGATCTGCCCCTCTTTCAAGGGCGCTCGCTCGGCTTCGACAATCTGGGTTTGACGCAGGTTTGAACGTTCAACCCACAATTCGGTCAGGGTGCTCATTATCTATCCCTTTATTCATGCATGATCGGTTGTGGACGCGGCGACAGGCAAATCGACCGGACCTTGGAAACTGCGCATAGCTTTGCCCATCCAGAAAAAGGTTGTGGTGGGCGCCGGCAACATCACCACCCATGGTTCATCGAGCGTAAGCGTGCGCAGATGCGCGCCCTTGGGCAAAACCCGTGTATCATCGCCCTCGCGCACGCCGACAACCTCGACAAAATGCGCGCCATCATGCTCCATGACCGCGACGCTGCGCCCGGCATCAAACCCGATCAAATGGTGTTTGTTGACCGTGATCTGCATCGGGCCATGGGGTGTTTGCGGCGGGATGATTGCGCCGGGCCGGGCGTTTTGGTGAAACACCATCTCGCCCACTTGCATGGTATGGAACGATCCGGGCGTGTCGCACGAATGGGCGAAAGCGGCCCGGTCCATGGCCGCGGGCGCATAGCCGGATTTGATGATCGGTGGCGGCGGCGCGACCGCCTTATATTGGTCGCGGGTCACAGGTTCGCACAGCATCCACACATTGCGACTGGCCGGGTCCATGATTTCCATGAAAAGATCGCCTGCCCCCCCTTTGACCGCCACCGCGCAAGCGCCAAGCGCATCGAATGCCGCGCCAAATTGCGCATCGAGAGCCGCACTCATGCCCGTTCTCCCCGCACCCCGTCCAGAAAGGCGAGCGCGGCCTTTGCATAGGCATCGGGAATATCTTCAAGCAGAAAGTGCGAGCCCCCTTCCAAGATGATGGTCTCGTAATTGACTGTGCCCGGAATGACGGGACGTACGCTGTGATAGCCTTTGGGCGCGACCTGATCCTTGTCCGAATAGAGCGTCAAAAACGGCTTCTCGAACGATTTGAGCTTTTGCAATTTGTGCCAGTTTTCCGCCAGCATCGGATTGTCATTGCGGGTCGGCAACATTTGCGTGAATTGCCGATTGCCGGTCAGATAGGTCTTGTCGGGATAGGGCGCGGCAAAGCCTGCCACATCGGCCTTTGGCATTTTGCTGAGCGTGATCCACTGCACCGTCTTCCAATGCCGCCAGTTTTTGCGAAAGCGGATATAGAGCTGAAACCGGCGCAGCATCGCCGCGCCCTTACGCGCCATTTTGGTGATCGGTTCATCGGGATCGCGCACCGGAAAACCGGTATTGGAAAAAATCACGCTGGCGGTGCG
>JABSPI010000015.1 GCA_013214365.1 Erythrobacter sp. | reverse complement strand
ATCGCTGTTTTTGCCGGGGATCGCCGCGGCGCAAAGCCCGCCGGGCGAGCGGGTCTATGTCGATCTGGGGCGTTGGACGATCTATTCGGTCGGTCAAACCCGAACATGCACGCTGCGCTATTCACGCAGCAACACGTCACGCCTCATAATGCGCAAGACCGGCGATGATACCGGCAAGCTGACGCTCGAATTGGCCAATATGCCTGCCTTTGTTGGCGATATCGTGTTTGGTTTTGACGACGCCACCTTCCCGGCGCGGCTTGAGAACGGGCGAGCTTTTACACCGGACGCGGCTGGCTCAACGATAGAAAACGTGTTTCGCCAGGCCCGGGTGATGACCCTCAAGCAGGGGGACAATGTGATTTTCAGCCTGTCCCTCAATGCAAGCTCCGCTGGCCTTCGATTGCTCAAACAATGCGCTGAACAAGGCTGGCTCGGAGTGACGCAAGGATCCCCGTCAACGCGTGCCAGACCGGCGCAGACGCCAGAACAAACACCCACACCAGCACGCGCCGCTCGCGCACCGCAAGCCACACCAGCCCCCTCGCTCGCGCGCGGGGCAGAGCCGATCAATCCCAGCAATTGGATTCGCAACACCCAATCCTTGCGCTTTCCCTCACGCGGGTGGGATGGCGGCATCTTGGGCTTTACCTTGATGGTCAATGCGGCCGGACGCGCCTCGCAATGCGTGGTTGATCGCTCGAGCGGATCACGCGACCTCGACAGTCAATTGTGCCGACAATTGGTTCGCAATGCCCGTTTCAATCCGGCGCTTGATGCAAGCGGGGCGAGCATAGCGGGCCAATACAGTTCCTCGGTTCGGCTCAGCCTGCCCGAATAACCGCGTTACAGCTTGGCGTGACCGCCGGTTGACCCAAAACCGCCCGCACCGCGCTGTGTGGCGTCGAGTTCGTCGACCTCGCTCCAGGCGGCCTGCACCACTGGCGCCAAAACCAATTGCGCCACTCTGTCACCGCGCGCGATGGCGAAATCTTCAGAGCCGTGATTGATCAACAAAACTTTCAACTCACCGCGATAATCGCTGTCGATTGTGCCCGGCGTGTTGGGCACGGTGATGCCGTGTTTAAACGCGAGGCCAGATCGCGGCCGCACCTGAATTTCATACCCCTGCGGGATCGCGACCGAAAGACCGGTGGCCACTGCATGGCGCGCACCTGGCGCTATCGTCACATCCTCGGCGCTGACCACATCCATACCGGCTGAACCCGATGTGGCATAGGCAGGCAGGGCGAGGCCTTCCCCATGTGCGAGGCGTTTCACCTCAACCTTGATTGCATCATTCATTCGGCTGCTTCCGCTGAGAGCGCGCTTGCGATCCGTTCGACCAAAGCCATCGCGACATCGGTTTTGGGCATTTTCTTGAGCTTCTCGACCCCGTCAGCGCTGACAATATGGACCAGGTTATCATCGCCGCCCATCACATCGCCCGACACATCATTGGCAACGATCCAATCGCACGCTTTGCGCTTACGCTTGGCTTTGGCATATTCGAGCACGCTGTCGGTTTCCGCGGCGAACCCAACCACCAATTCGGGGCGATTGGCCGCAGCGGCGAGATTGGTGAGGATGTCGGGGTTTTCGGTCAGCATCAAAGCCGGCGGCGCAGAGCCGCGTTTTTTGATCTTTTCATCGCGATATTCTTTGGGACGCCAATCAGCGACCGCAGCGACCATCACCGCCACATCAGCCGGCAGGGCGCGCTTGACCGCGCTCGCCATTTCCTCGGCGCTCTCGACATCGATCCGGTCGACCCCTGCCGGGGTTTTGAGCCACACCGGTCCAGCGACCAACGTGACATCTGCGCCCAGAGCAGCCGCGGCCGCGGCGATTGCAAAACCCTGCTTCCCGCTTGATCGATTGGCAATGTAGCGCACCGGATCAATCGATTCCCAAGTGGGACCGGCGGTGACCAGGACATGGCGCCCGTCAAGCGGCTGATATCCCTCATCGACCACCATTTCTGCGAGCTCTTCGTGATCGGCCTCGATCGCTTCAACCTCGGGCGGCGCAGCATTCTTGGCAGCGGCGCGTTTGGGTTTGGGCAAATCGGTTTCGAGCGGATCGCTTTCAGGTTCTGCCTCTGCTCCCCCATCCAGCGGATCTGTGACCGGGCCTTGTGACAGGTCTTCTGGTGCCAGACGGCGTGGATCAAGCTCGTGATTGAGCGCATCAAGATCAATCGGCGGTGCGGCCTTGCCCTTGCCCTTGGTGGCTAAGGGCGACCCCTCGAAATTGGGGTTAAACTCGATGTCCTCTTCCTCGAAATCGACATCTTCAAAGCCTTCGGGCAGCGGCTCTTCAAACTCGGCCTCGACGTCTTCTGCGCTGCGCTTTTCGGTGGAGCGCGGGATGATCTTGGATATCAGCCCGCCCAAACCGCCGGAAAAGGTGCTGTCGTCATTGGGCTCTAGCGCCTCGATTTGGGCCGCATCATTAGCGGCCACCGGAGCCGGCGCATCCTCTTCCACCTCGATCCCGAAAAAGGCGGCGATTTCGCGCCAGATCGCATTGGGCTCAGGCAATCGGCCATAGCCAAATTCGCCGCACGCCATCGCCCCTTCATCGGGATGGATTACGCTGACACCGGCTTGTTTGAGCGAGGCGACATTGCGCTGGGTCGATTCGTGCTCCCACATTTTCACATTCATCGCCGGAACGGCCATGACGGGCTTGTTGGTGGCCAAAATCAAAGTGGTGGCAAGATCATCCGCAATGCCTGCGGCCATTTTCGCCATCAGATCAGCCGTGGCCGGACACACAACGATCAAGTCGGCCTCGCGCGACAATTCAATATGTCCCATTTCAACCTCGTTCTTGAGGTCGAATAGCGAGGTGTAAACCTGATTTTCGGACAAAGCCGCAAGCGACATCGGGGTGACAAATTGCTGCCCCCCTTTGGTCACGACGCAGGTGACATCGCCGCCCCCTTTGCGAATCAAGCGGACAAGCTCGCACGACTTGTAGGCCGCGATACCGCCGCCCACGACAAGTAGGACCTTGGGTCCCGCTTTGCTCATCCTCTTTGCACTCCCATAGGTGTTTGTCCCAGGACCTCCCTAGCGAGCCTGCAGAGCCGCGCCAAGCCCAGCGCAGGCCTTGGGATAATATGGTTACGTTTATGCTTAAAGCTCTTGAGCCAAGCGCCAATGCCGCGCAAGGTGATTTGTGAAAGGGGATCATCCATGCAGATGGTGTTGCGCGTAATTATTGGCCTGCTGGGGGTGTTGTTCATTGCAATCGGCTTCGGATTTTTGACCAATCCGGTGTTGATGGGCACCAATTTCGGGTTGAGCGCGAATGGCCCGCAAGGTCTGGCGTCTTTGCGCGGTGATATGACCGCCTTCTTCTGGATGTCGGGCGGCGCTTTTGTCGTGGGGGCGTGGTACAAAAATGGATTATTGCTCCATATCACCGCGATTTTGATGGCCATCGTATTCAGCGCGCGCGCACTCAGCGCGGCGCTCGATGGGACCTATGACGGCTGGTATGAGCCTATGGTGATTGAAGCGGTCACGGTGATCATCGCCCTGATCGGTGCAAAGATGTTCACGCAAGAAACCAACGCGTCACAATAATCCGGCGGCGCTGGCGGCCCAAACGGCGCCTGCGCCCGCCAAACCGGCAACCACATAGCCGATCCAGCCACCAGTATCGGATTTGCGATCGGTGAGCAGGGAAATTTCGGGCAAGGGCGCGGGCTCGGGCGCGCCGCCTTTGGGCGGGAATTTTTCTTCGAGCCGGCGGATCAAGCCGGGCAGGCGGAACAGGGTTTCGGTGTCTTCCTTGATCCGGTCGGCCACAGCCGCCTCCGGCCCCAATTCATCGCGAATCCAGCTGCGCACATAAGGCGCAGCGGTGTCCCACATATTGATGTCGGGATTGAGCTGGGTGGCGATCCCTTCGACCATCACCATCGTCTTTTGCAACAACAGCAAATGCGGCTGGGTCTGCATGTCGAAATCGCGGGTGATCGCGAACAATCCGTCAAGCATCTGGCCCACGCTCAGCTCTTTGACCGGCTTGCCCCGCATCGGCTCGCCCACTGCGCGCAAGGCGGTCGCAAATTCGCCAACCGAATGGTAGCTGGGAACATATTGCGCCTCGAAATGGATCTCGGCCACGCGCTGGTAATTGCCAGTGGTCAAACCGTAGAGGATTTCCGCCAGCCATTGCCGCGCACGGCGATCAATCCGCCCCATAATGCCAAAATCGATCGCGACGATCGTGCCATCGCCTTCAATGAACAGATTGCCCTGATGCATGTCGGCGTGGAAATAGCCCGCGCTGATCGCCTGGGTCAGAAAGCTCAGCACCAAACGTTCGGCAATCGCATTGAGATCGTGCCCGGCCTCAAGCAGTTCGGCGCGTTTGGATATCTTGACCCCGTCGACCCATTCGATCGTCATCACGCGGCCATTGGTGCGGTCCCAATCGATCGCGGGAATGCGATAGCCGCCCACTCCTGACATATCCTCGGCCAGTTCGCTGGCAGAGGCCGCCTCGCGGCGCAGGTCGAGCTCTGAATTGGTCCAGCGTTTGAAATTGGCAATCGTCGCGCGCGGACGCAGCCGCGTGGCCTCTCCCCCCATTGCCTCGACATGGGCCGCGGCCCATTCATAGGTCTCGATGTCCTGGGCAAATTTTTCCCGGATCCCCGGCCGCAGCACTTTAACCGCAACCTCGCGCCCATCTTTGGTGGTGGCCCGGTGGACCTGCGCGATGGAAGCTGCCCCGACCGGCTCGGGGTCGATCGCCGAAAACAGCGCCTCAATCGGCTGGTCAAAGCTCGCCTCGATCGCAGCTTTGATCTGCTCAAACTCAACCGGCGGCAGATTGTCTTGCAGGCTCAGCAGGTTGTGAGCTGCCTCTTCGCCCACCAGATCCGGACGCGTTGCCAGCGATTGCCCCAGCTTGATCGCGGCCGGGCCAATGGCGCGAAACGCACCGGCATAATCGCGCTCNCCTTTGGCCGAGGTGAAAGTCACCAACCGCGCCAGCNGCGCCANCCGCCGCACGGTTTGCGGGGCATTGGGATCCTGCTCAATCCCAACCANNGCNCGCCGGCGGGCAAGAGTGGTGCCCCATCGCGCGAGGCGGAACATGTGTGTGACAGAGGCAGTCATGCGATCAGATTTTCCATCCTGAATGGATAGCAACCGCTCCGCCCAAGATCGGTTCCACCTTGGTGTTCACAAATCCGGCGGCGCGGATCATCGCCTCAAACTCGGCCATCTTGGGAAATTTGCGGATCGATTCGACCAGATAGCGATAGCTGTCTGCATCGCCTGCAATCGCCTCGCCCATACGGGGCAAGAGTTGATCCGAATAAACGTCATAAATTTCGCGGAAACCCGACCATTGGGTGGTCGAAAATTCCATGCAGTAGAACCGTCCACCAGGACGCAGCACTCGGTATGCCTCGGCCAATGCCTTGTCCTTGAAGGTCACATTGCGGATGCCAAAGACGATCGTATATGCATCGAAGGAATTGGACGCGAATGCGACCGTCTCGGCATTCTGACAGGTGAAGACCAGGCTGCCCGTCTCTTCGCTCTGCTCGCGCTCCATCGCGCGCTCGGCGCCCACATCGAGCATATCCTGATTGATATCGGCCACCGTAATATTGGCGCCCCGATCAGCCATGCGAAAGGCGATGTCGCCGGTCCCACCCGCCATGTCGAGGATCGCCTCACCCGGCTGCGGTTTGACCCGGCGCACGAATTTGTCCTTCCACCCACGATGCATGCCGATCGACATGGCATCGTTCATGATGTCGTATTTCTTCGCCACACTGGTAAAAACCTCGCCCACACGGCGGGTCTTTTCCTCGGGCGTTACATTCTCATAGCCGAAGCTGACAGTGTCGCCGGATCGGTCATCTTTTTGGGTGTTTTCACTCATGCACGCCGCCCTAAAGCCAATTGGCCCGCGCGCCTAGTAAATTTGCGCAAGGCGGCTGGGCGCAGGGGGCTGGTGTGGGGCGCTGGTTTCGGCGCAAGCACCTTCGCCCTTGCGGGTCGTGCTTGCCATAATCGGCAGCTTGCCCCATCGCACCAAGCATCATGCCCGAATTGCCCGAAGTTGAAACCACTGTGCGCGGTCTTGCGCGTTTTCTGGACGGCGCGCGGATTGAACGCGTGACGCTCAACCGCCCTGATCTGCGCCGCCCCTTCCCGCAAGACCTGGTGCAGGTCATGACCGGGGCAACCATTACCGGCCTGTCGCGCCGCGCCAAATATGGCCTGCTCCATCTTGACCGCGAACAAAGTGTTGTTTTTCACCTTGGCATGAGCGGGCGTTGGCGGATCGATCCCGAAACGCCGGAGAAACACGATCATATGGTGATCGAGACCCGCGACCATTGCTTTGCCCTGTGCGATCCGCGCCGGTTCGGTTCGGTTGACATGGTGGCCAGCGCTGAACTTGATCAATGGGGCCCATTCGCCAGTCTTGGACCCGAACCGCTGGGCGATGGCCTGACACCTGCGCATTTAAAGGCCGCACTTCGCGGCAAGACACAGGCGATCAAATTGTGCCTGCTCGATCAACGCATCGTCGCCGGGCTTGGCAATATCTATGTGTGCGAAGCGCTTTGGCGCGCTCGGATCCATCCGATGAAGCACGGGGGCAAAGTGACCAAGCCGCAACTGGCTCGGCTGGTTCCGGCCATTAAGGAGGTGCTTGAGGCCTCGATTCGCGATGGCGGATCCTCTTTGCGCGATTACGCTGCGCCCGATGGCGAACTGGGCTATTTCGCCACCCAGTTTGATGTCTATGGCCGCACCGGCGAAGCGTGTCACCGCGCCGATGGCGGCAAGATCCGGCGCATAGCGCAAGGGGGGCGCAGCACGTGGTACTGCTCGACCTGTCAGAGGTGACCGGCGATAAAAGCCGCGCAAACCCTGCTTTGAGGCAAGGGATTTCTTGACCTTGCGCGGCTGTGGGCCTATGTGCGCCGCTTTCCGGCGGTGAATCGCCGTTTTTCGAACCAATTTGCAAGCTTGGCGGTCGCCCGATGCGGCCCCAGCCCAACGCGAGACAGACAGACCTATGGCCAACACGCCACAAGCCCGTAAGCGCATCCGTCGCAACGACCGCCGCGCGGAGATCAACACCTCCCGGATGAGCCGCATCCGCAGCCACGTCAAAAAGGTCGAGGCCGCATGCGAAGCCGGTGACAAGGATGCCGCAGCAGCAGCGCTGAAAGCCGCTCAGCCGGAATTGGCTCGCGGCGTTGCGCGCGGCGTGTTGCACAAAAACACGGTAGCGCGCAAAATGTCGCGTTTGTCGAAACGAGTGGCTGCACTCTGATCGAATGATCAGCGGCGTGCGATTCGCGCGATTCGCCTGATTCGCGTTTTGCAAAATGAGAATGTGATCTCATTTGGACAAATTGGGGACACAAAAGAGCCGCGCCGTCAGGTGCGGCTCTTTTGGTTCATAGGT
Organism: Erythrobacter sp.; assembly: GCA_013214365.1. Taxonomy (GTDB): domain Bacteria; phylum Pseudomonadota; class Alphaproteobacteria; order Sphingomonadales; family Sphingomonadaceae; genus Erythrobacter. The sequence continues at coordinate 9,861 of JABSPI010000015.1, read as the reverse complement.
GTTCCCCCTTTAGCGCCGCCAAGAATGCTAGGAATCTCAACGATTCGCGAGGGAATTTCGTAAATTTTTCGTTAAAACAGGAACTTGGACGGCAGCCTGCGGGGTTGAAGCGAGTCAACAAGTTTATTTCTGTTTTATTGCAATTCCTCACTTGCGCTTATCGCTGATCGGGACTTTATTAGCACCTCACCCGGAGCGGGACGGTTCGGGCGTCACAAAAATTGACTGACGGGGGCACCCGGAGATTTGCGATTCTCCGTGTGGGATTACATTGCCTGTCGCATGAGAGAACGTCACACTGGAACGCGATCCCGGTGACAAGAGAGTGGTGGGATTTAGATGGTGCACAGAACGGACAAGGCGCGGGCAACGCGTCGTCAAGCGGATGATGACCTGATGGAAGATGCTGAGGCGGTAAATCTTGCGGCCGATTGGGCCGATATTTCACAAGGCCTGCGCAAGGATCTCGGCCATCAATTGCACAGCCAATGGATCAAGCCGATCCAGGTGGGCGGTATCAATAAGGAAAGCGGAACGCTCGACCTGTTTTTGCCAACCGAGTTTTCTGCCAATTGGGTGAAAGACCGGTTCCATGACCGTTTGCAATTGGCATGGAAGATCGTGCGCAGCGACGTGCGCAGCGTCAACATTCAGGTTCACCCCGGCCGCCGGCAATTGCCAGATTTGCGAATTGATGATGGTCGCCGCCCCGCCAATGACGGGGCCAGCGCAATCGCAGTGGCAGCCGGCACGATCGGCGATGCCGGCTTCACCTCTTCGGTTGGACTTGATCCATCGCTTACCTTTGCGGCCTTTGTCACGGGCGAGGCCAATGTGCTAGCCTGCAACGCAGCGCAGCGCATGGCTGCAACCGAGCAACCGCAATTTTCGCCGCTCTATCTCAAAGCTGCGACGGGACAGGGCAAGACCCACCTGCTCCATGCGATCGGCCATGGCTTCCTGCAATCGCATCCGCGCGCGCGCATTTTCTACTGTTCGGCCGAACGCTTTATGGTTGAGTTTGTCCAGGCGCTCAAAGCCAATCAGATGATCGAGTTCAAAGCGCGCCTGCGCAGTTTCGACCTGCTGTTGGTTGATGACATTCAATTTATCATTGGCAAAGCTTCGGCGCAGGAAGAATTGCTCTACACGATCGATGCCCTTCTGGCGGAAGGCAAACGTTTGGTGTTTGCCGCCGACCGGGCGCCTCAAGCGCTCGACGGGGTTGAACCGCGGCTGCTCTCGCGCCTGTCGATGGGATTGGTTGCCGACATTCAGGCTGCCGATATCGAACTGCGCAAGAAGGTTCTGGAATCCAAATTGTCGCGCTTTGCGCCGCTGTGCGTGCCAGAAGATGTGATTGATTTCCTCGCGCGCACGATCACCCGCAATGTGCGTGAATTGGTCGGGGGCCTCAACAAGCTGATCGCCTATGCCCAATTGACCGGGCAAGAAGTGTCGCTGCAATTGGCAGAAGAGCAACTGACCGATATCCTGTCGGCCAATCGCCGGCGGATCACGATCGACGAGATCCAGCGCACAGTGTGCCAGTTTTACCGCATCGACCGCAGCGAAATGTCCTCCAAGCGGCGTGCGCGCGCTGTGGTGCGGCCGCGTCAGGTGGCGATGTATCTGTCCAAAGTGTTGACCCCGCGTTCCTATCCCGAGATCGGGCGCAAATTTGGCGGCCGCGACCATTCGACGGTGATCCATGCCGTGCGCCTGATCGAGGATTTGCGCCAACGCGATGCGGATATGGATGGCGATGTCAGAAGTTTGTTGAGACAGCTGGAAAGCTGATCTCAATTCCACTGGCGGTGCACAATCATTCAACCGGTTTTGCACTGCCAGACCAAACCCAAACCCACAGTTTTTGCGCAAACCTACCCACAGGCTTGCGCACAGCCTATTCACAAGCGCTCCACAGCCTGCCAACAGGCTGTGCATGAGCTTGTCCCCAGCCCGTCTGGATCGCTTTGCGCGCCATATCGTTCTGCCTGAAATTGGCGGTGCGGGTCAGGTTGCGCTGGCGCAGAAACATATTGCAGTGATCGGCCTTGGCGGGATCGGATCGCCTGCCTTGCAATATCTCGCCGCAGCCGGGATTGGCCGCTTCACTCTGGTCGATGATGATGTGGTCGAGGCCAGCAACCTCCAACGCCAGACGATTTTCACCGCCCGCGATGTCGGGCACGGCAAAGCGACCAGCGCGCGGCGCTGGCTGGCCAATTTTGACGACGCGCTCGACGTCACCATTTCTGATGCGCGAATCGCATCGGGCAATGTCGCCCAGCTCATCGCAGGCGCAGATCTGGTGCTCGATGGCACTGACAATTTTGCCACTCGCCTGGCGGTCTCGGATGGGTGCGTTGTCGCGGGCATTCCGCTGCTTTGTGCCGCCGTAGGTCGCTTTCAGGGTCAGGTGGGTGCCTTTGCAGGCCATTTGCCGGGNCAAGCCTGCTATCGCTGCTTTGTCGGCGACGCNTTCGATGCCGAAGACTGCGACACCTGCGCCGAAGACGGAATGCTGGGGGCAATGGCGGGGTGGACCGGCAGCTTTGCGGCGATGCAGGCGGTGCGCATATTGCTCGCCGGGGTCAGCAGGTTCGGCGACCCGATGTGGGGGAAGCTGCATATTCTGGATGGCATGACGCCGAACATGCGCACGCTCAACATCGCCAAAGATCCAGCCTGCAAGGCATGCGGGTGAGGGTTTACCTCGCTCGCATTTAAATCTAATTTTGCAATTGCATGATTGGTTTTAACCGGGGGTTTTATGATGATGCGTTTGATGCTGGTGAGCGCCGCGTTTTTAAGTCTTGGCGCATGCGCCGACACACAGCCGTGCGCGGATGACTCGGTCACGCCAGATCAGAGTGCGATGGCCGTCAACCAAAAGGCGCCGGTGGTTTTAAGAGGGACCCCTGATAATCTACGCAGCTTCGCCGCCGATAACGCAGACTTCAGCCCCCAGCCCACCTTTGCTGAGATCGACTACAATCAAGAGGGGGCATCCAGTATGGCGGTGTCATTTCCTGAGGGCACGACCGGTGACGATTTGGTCGGCTTTCTTAAAGCCGCGTTGGACGCCAACCTGTCCTACGAGTTGAGAGTGGCGCTGACGAAAACCCCAACCTCTTAGTCATCGGACAACGCGAGGGCCTAGGCGACACACTCGCCTGAGCCCCGCGCCCCGAAACAGCACACCAGCGCAGCAGCAAACCAGCGCAGCAAATAGGGGCACAAGCGTTTACAAGACCACGCATGGCGATCTAAACCTGTTGGTGAATGTCACCCTCAGGATAACCTTTGCATGATCACCCTCCTCTCCCCGGCCAAAAAGCTCAACTTTGATCCAGTCGACACCCCACTCGACATCACCCATCCGCAACTGGCTGAGGATACGCGCGCAATCGCCAGCGTGGCCAAAGAGCAATCGGCGGATGATCTGAAACATTTGATGCATATCTCGGATAAGCTCGCCGAGTTGAACGCAGACCGCTTCAAAAGTTTCGATCTGGATGGGCGCAGCAATTCGGCCAAACCCGCCGGCCTCACTTTCGATGGCGATGTCTATTGGGGTTTGGACGCCAAAAGCATGGATCAGGCCGCGCTCAGTTACGCTCAGGATCACTTACGTATCCTTTCTGGTCTTTATGGCGTGCTGCGCCCGATGGACGCAATTCAGCCCTATCGGCTTGAAATGGGGACAAAAATGGCCAATCCGCGGGGCAAATCACTGTATGATTTCTGGGGCAGTCGGATTGGTGATCAACTCAGCCAAGACCTGTCCGACCACGCCGATCAGACAATTGTGAACCTTGCCTCCAACGAATATTTCAAAGCGGTCGATGCCTCGGTTTTGCCCGGCAAAGTGATCGAGGCCAGCTTCCTCAATGTCAAAGACGGCGAAGCGCGCCGCTTGATGTATCACGTCAAATTCGCGCGCGGTTTGATGGCGCGTTGGATCATGGAAAACCAGATCGAAAAGGCCGACGATCTGCGCGGGTTTGATGCCGAGGGTTACACGCTCGACGCAAGCGCTTCGAGCGAGACCGAGCTGGTATTCACCCGCCCCCAACCGCCGGTCAAGAAGAAGTAAGCTGGCTTAAAGCCACTGCAACCACGATTATCCAACCAGCACTTCATCAACCCATTGCGGCACCAATTCGCCCGCCGGGCCATGGCGGGCCTCAGCGAAATAATGTGTGCCGTCTGACGGTTCGAGATTGAGCTCAAGCGTGGCGGCACCCGCGGCCCTCGCCTCTTGCACAAAGCCCGCCGCGGGATAGACCGCGCCGCTCGTCCCGATCGAGACGAACAGGTCGCAGGCGGAGAGCGCGGCGTAAATCCGCTCCATCTGGTACGGCATTTCACCAAACCACACGACATCGGGGCGCAGCGTGGGCGCCTGGCAGACGGGGCATGGCGGCCGATCTGACATCGGCGCATCCCAAGCCGAGCGAACCCCGCATGACATGCACAGCGCGCTTTTCAGCTCGCCATGCATATGCAGGACCTGAGACGACCCGCCGCGTTCGTGCAGATCGTCAACATTTTGCGTGACCAGCAGCAATTCGCCTAAAAATTCGCGCTCCAATCGCGCCAGCGCCGCATGCGCTGGATTGGGTTTCACCCCGCTCAGCGCCTCGCGCCGTTTGTCATAAAAGCCGAGCACCAGATCAGGGTTGCGAGCAAAGCCTTCGGGTGTGGCGACATCTTCAACCTTGTGCTGCTCCCATAGCCCGCCGGCGGAACGAAAGGTGTCGATCCCGCTTTCTGCCGAAATTCCCGCGCCTGTAAGGATGACGATGCGTTTGTCCTGTGCCATGGTCGCAGCAAACAGCAGGGATAGCGAAGACGCAATGGCAAGTTTTGGAATTATCGGCAGCGCGGGCCGCATGGGGCAGGCTCTGGCCACAGCGATTGCGCAAAAAGGGCATGATCTGGCGGGCGGAGTGGATGATGGCGAAAGCCCCGGCCCGCTTGCGACGCGCTGTGATGCGCTGATCGATTTTTCCGCGCCCGCTGCGCTGGAGGCCAATCTGAAAGCGGCCCGCGTGGCGGGAATTCCCATTCTGATTGGCACAACCGGCCTTGAGGACACCCATTTCGCGCTGATCGATGAGGCCGCGCGCGCGCTGCCTGTGCTTCAAACAGGCAATACATCGCTCGGAGTCACCTTGATGGCGCATCTGGTCAAGCAAGCGGCCAGCAGGCTGGGTGATGACTGGGATATCGAAGTGCTCGAAATGCACCACCGCGCCAAGGTTGATGCCCCATCGGGCACCGCCAAACTGCTGGGCGAAGCGGCGGCTGAGGCGCGCGGGGTCACACTGAGCGAGGCGATGGATAGCGGTCGCCATGGTCACACCGGCGCGCGCAAATCGGGCGATATTGGCTTTGCCACCTTGCGCGGCGGAACGGTGGCGGGCGAACACAGCGTCATTTTCGCCGGCGACGAGGAGCGCCTGACCCTGTCCCACTCAGCGGAAAACCGCATGGTCTTTGCCAGAGGTGCTGTGCGCGGGGCCGAGTGGTTGATCGGGCAAGCGGCCGGGCGCTACACAATGGAAGATGTGCTGGGGCTAGGCTGAGCCGATGACCAAAGACCAGATTTTCGAGTTTTTCCGCCGCCTCGCCGAAGACAACCCGGAGCCTGAGACCGAGTTGGAATATGGCAATGCCTATCAGCTCACCGTGGCGGTCGCCCTGTCCGCGCAGGCCACTGATGTGGGCGTCAACAAAGCGACGCGCGCGCTGTTTGCCAAGGTCAAAACGCCGCAGCAAATGCTCGACCTGGGCCTTGAGGGCCTGATAGAGCACATCAAGACCATCGGGCTGTTCAACTCCAAAGCCAAGAATGTCATCGCGCTTTCACGGCTGTTGATCGACGAATATGGCGGCGAGGTGCCCGACACCCGCGAGGATCTGGTGCGGCTGCCCGGAGTGGGGCGCAAAACCGCAAATGTTGTGCTCAATTGCTGGTTCAAACAGGAAACCTTCGCGGTTGACACGCACATCCTCCGCGTGGGCAATCGCACGGGGCTCGCCAAAGGCAAAACCCCGGAGAAGGTCGAGGAGAAACTGGAAAAACGTGTGCCTCAGCCGTTTCGGCTGCATGCACANCATTGGTTGATCCTGCATGGCCGCTACACCTGTAAAGCGCGCACGCCGGAATGTTGGCGCTGCACCCAAGTGGATTTGTGCAGCTTCCGCAAAAAGGTTCTGGAGCCAAANGCGCGATAATCTGCTATGTGCNTGGGAACCNTTCAGCAAAATAGGAGAGGATCAATGCTGCGCACATCTCTAACTCTTTCGGCCCTGGTGTTTGTCGCGGCCTGCGCTCCGGTTGAAAGCGGCAGCCGGCCAGACCCGGCTTTGGCTGGCCCCGCTGTCAAAGTGATCGGGGAGGCAGAAAGCTGCATCAACAATCAAAGGATCCGCCACACCCGCGTGCGCAGCGATCAGGTGATCGATTTTGAAATGAGCGGCGGCGATGTCTACCGCAATATACTGCCTAACCGCTGCCCGCGCTTGGGCTTTGAGGAAGCCTTCAGCTACCAAACCTCGATCAACCGCCTGTGCAACACAGAAATCATCTATGTTCTGGAGCAGACCGGCGGCGGAGTTCCGCGTCGCGGCGCGGGATGCGGGCTGGGCGATTTTGTGCCGGTCGAATATGTCGATGATGAATGAGCGGGTCGCCAGAAACTCTGGCCCGTCATCACTTAGCTTGGTTGCTTCGCCTTGATGGACCTGCTTGCTGAGAACCGCGCAGTTCTTGCTCAAATCGTGAGTTCGGGAGGCGATCTAACGGCCTCCCGGAACGTGAACTTCGAGCATGCCTTCCTTGGATGAGCAAACAGCCGCCCGCTTCGTGCAGCTGGCCCAGAGCACCGGCTATGAGGCCGAGGTTTGGCGTGCCGAGGACGGCGAATGGAATGCGACCGCCCGCGCACGCCTTATCCCAACTGCGCAAGGCATCACTGATATCGAAATCGCACTTGACCAGATCGCCAAAACTGTCGGCGGCAAGGCCGACGGCTGGGGCTTTTTGCGACCGGAATGATCTAGGAACGCTGTAAGGTCGCGAAAAAGGTGTTGTATCGAGAGCCCGTGTTTAATTCAGTCCGGCGCGTAGATATCAAGTTCCAAACGAAGACCACGCTCAGCAATTTTTGCGATCAGCGAGTTAGAAAGCAACACGCCCTCGTTGAACTCCGACAAGAACAAACCGCAAAACAGCCGCGANCTACCAAAGCGNGGCAGACTTTTCCAACGATCCACATCGCTTGTCGCAANCGANAACAACTCTTCAATTTGCCCTTCCAAATCGCCCGGAGACCTGCGCGCCACCTTCAGCCTCCAAGAACCAGTCACTGCGGTCTTTTCAATGCCGCTTGCAGTTCTCCAAAGCTCGCCCTTGGCCACCGCGACAGTGGGGGTGCATTCAAGCGTTTTTGAAATGAGAGCCGGGTCGAGATCATCATCCCAAAACCCAAGGCTAACGGCTGATTCATGGAGTGCGGCCACCTACGAAACCTTCACACATCATCCGCGCTGATCATCTCGGCTTTGTCGATTTCTCCGGTTAGGCTGGCCACCGTCGTCGCAACCGCGGCATCGCCCGAGACATTGGTGGTGGTGCGCATCATGTCCATGATCCGGTCAATTCCGGCCACCAGCGCGATGGTCTCCAAAGGCACGCCAACCGCGCCAAAGACCAAGGCCATCATGATCAAGCCCGCCCCGGGAATACCGGCAGCACCAATTGCCCCAACCGTGCCAAGCAAAGCGATGAGGAAATAATCGCCCCAACTCAGATCGACACCAAAAATCTGTGCTCCGAACAATGTCGCAAGGCCCAGATACATCGCCGTGCCGTTCATATTAACGGTTGCGCCAAGGCTGATGACGAAGCTGGCCACCGGCTTGCTGATGCCCAAATTGCGTTCGGCGCAGCGCAGGGTCACCGGCAAGGTGGCGTTGGAACTTGCCGTCGAATAGCTCACCGCAATGGCATCGATAATGCCGCGAAAAAAATCAACAATTGGCAATCGGGCGATCAATTTGATCATCGCCGAATACATCACCAGAATGATCAGCAAACAGCCCAGATAATTGAGAAACACCAGCTTACCCAGCGCCGCAAGTGCATCAATGCCAAGCGTGCCGGCAACCCATGCCATCAAGGCAAACACACCAAACGGGGTGAGCTCCATCACCACCATGGTGATCTTTTGCATCACCACACTGCCGCTTTCGAAGATTTTGAGCACCGGCTCGCCGTCTTGTTTGGCCATCAAGATACCAACACCGATCAAGAGCGAGAACACAATCAGCGGCAGAACGTTGACGTCGGCCATGACTTGAACCGGGCTGCTCGGAATGGCGTTAAGCAGCGTCTCGCGCCAATCCATCGGGTCAGGATCGGGCGTCGCGCCCATTTGGATCGCGGATGTGTCCACCCCCGCACCCGGTTGTATGAGCGTGCCAAGGGTCAGGCCAAGCCAAACTGCGATCTGGCCACTGACGACAAACAGCAAGAGCGCGCGCCATCCAATGCTGCCCAATTTTTTCAAGTCGCCAATGGCGGCAACCCCTGCAACGAGGCTGAAGAAAATCAAAGGCACCACGAGCATTTTGATGAAGGCGACAAAGACATCGCCAATGATCTTTATGTCAGTCGGCTCAACCCCGACCCCGAACACCGGGCCATATTTGCCCCATGGATAACCGATCAAGACGCCAAGAATTAGCGCCCCAATAACCCGCAGCCACAGCGGAATTGCAAACCAGGCTTTCATCGCCTCACGTCCCCTTATTGTCTCTCTCGTGTGGCCGCGTGCAAGCCGCCGTCTTCAATCCTGCTGCGCTAGCCTATTGCGGCCGGGCTTGGCTACTGCTTCGTATCGGTTATGCAAGGCTGTTCGGTCCGAGCGTGCTACCGCAGCTCAATTGAGCGCCTCATACTGCTCGATCACCCATTCCTCATCTTGCGATGCGGCAATCCATTGCGCCATCCAATCATGCTCCCAGACCGCTTGCATATAGCTTTGGGCAAAGCCGGGCACTCCGATCCCGTAAGTGATGAAACGCGAAACCACCGGGGCGTAGAAAATGTCTGCTGCGCCGAAGGTGCCAAACAAAAACGGCCCCGCACTGCCATGGCGCGCCCGCGCTTCGGCCCAAAGGCCCAAGATCCGCACGATATCGGCGCGGGTCTGTTCCGAAATGTTGTCGAGCGTAATCCGGCGCCGCACATTCATCGGCAGCTCGGCNCGCAATGCNGCATAAGACGAATGCATTTCGGCCACCAATGAACGGGCCATCCCNCGCGCATTGGCATCTTTGGGCCAGAACCGTTCAGGGCCCACTTTGTCACCCAGATATTCCATGATTGCGAGGCTGTCCCAAATGACATTGTCGCCGTCCCACAATATCGGGACCTTGCCCGAGGAGGGCTGAAATTCATCGCTGTGCTTTTGCGCGCTCCACTGCTCGCCCATAATGGGCACGGTGATCTCATCAAAATGGAGGCCCGATTGCTTGGCCGCGAGCCAACCGCGCAGCGACCAGCTCGAATAGTTCTTGTTTCCGATGATCAGCTTCATGCGCTTTCCCACTCCCGCTGCGCTGCGATGGATGTCTTGGTAGTTATTCAGTGTTTCTGTGTCGAGGCGGAACGGGTTACGAGGGGGCACACATAAAGGAGCTTTACGCATGGACCGCCCCCCGTTTCATCTGGCCTTTCCGGTGCACGACCTTGCCGCAGCGCGGAAATTCTATGGCGATCTGCTTGGCTGTAGCGAAGGGCGCAGCAGCGCAGAATGGATCGACTTCAACTTCCACGGACAC
>JABSPI010000149.1 GCA_013214365.1 Erythrobacter sp. | reverse complement strand
CTGCGCACCACCTGTTCGGGTGGGCCGGCACAGGCCGCCACCATCATCACCACACAAAGCGTCATCCACCGCATCATGCCGGGCATGCTAACAGCACAAAGCTTTACCGCCTATGACCGATTGTCTGAGATGTATCCGATGCGGCCACATTGGGCGCGCCAATGCGGATAAACCGGTCAATCCACGAAGGGATCGCGCATCAAAATCGTGTCATCGCGTTCGGGGCTGGTCGATACCAATGCCACCGGGCATTCGATCAATTCCTGCACGCGTTGAATATATTTGATCGCATTGGCGGGCAGGTCGGCATAGGACCGCGCGCCCACTGTGCTCTCGCTCCAGCCTTCCATTTCTTCATAGATCGGCTCAACCGCGGCCTGATCGGCGGCGTGGCTGGGCAGGTAATCCATGACATTGCCGTTGAGGCGATAGCCGGTGCAGATCTTGACCGTGTCGAGCCCGTCGAGCACGTCGATCTTCGTCAGCGCAATCCCCGTAACCCCCGACACCGCACAGGTTTGCCGGACCAGAACCGCATCGAACCAGCCGACCCGGCGTTGCCGCCCGGTGACTGTGCCAAATTCGTGGCCGCGTTCGCCAATGCCCTGGCCGATTTCATCATGCAGTTCGGTCGGGAACGGGCCAGAGCCCACACGGGTCGTATATGCCTTGACAATGCCCAGCACAAAGCCGGTCGAATTGGGGCCAAGCCCGCTGCCGCTGGCGGCGGTGCCGCTGACTGTGTTGGAGCTGGTGACGAAGGGATAGGTGCCGTGATCGACATCAAGCAGCACGCCTTGCGCGCCTTCGAACAGGATTTTGGCGCCCGCTTTGCGCACTTTCTTCAACCGTTTCCACACCGGTTGGGCAAAGCGCAGCACGAAATCGGCGACATCGCGCAATTCAGCCAGCAAAGCCTCGCGGTCGACCGGCGGTTGGTCAAAGCCAGCGCGCAGCGCGTCATGGTGCGCGCACAAACGGTCAAGCTGCGGGTCGAGATCATCAAGATGCGCCAGATCGCACACCCTGATGGCGCGGCGCCCGACTTTGTCTTCATATGCCGGGCCAATCCCGCGGCCGGTCGTGCCGATCTTGCCCTTGCCCGCCGCGGCTTCGCGCAGACCATCCAGATCGCGGTGCATCGGCAAGATCAGCGGGCAATTGTCCGCCACCGCCAGATTGTCAGCGGTAATCTCCACCCCTTGCGCCTCNAGCTTGGCCACCTCATCGCGCAAGGCCCACGGGTCGAGCACGACGCCATTGCCGATCATGCTCATCGTGCCCGAGACAATGCCCGAGGGCAGCAGTGACAGCTTGTAGGTCGTGCCATCAATCACCAACGTATGGCCGGCATTGTGCCCGCCTTGGAAACGCACCACCGCGTCGGCCCGGCTGGCCAGCCAGTCGACAATTTTGCCTTTGCCCTCATCGCCCCATTGGGCGCCGATCACGGTTACATTTGCCATTGGTCACTTTCTCCAGCCAAAGCCCGAACACATATCTGGGCTGAGCCAAAACCCGCGCGGAATTAGGGGCTTGTGAGGGCAAGGGCAAGGCCGCGTTTGGCCGCAATCGTGCACGGCGGACGTGGGCCGCAGGGTCGCAGGGCCAAGCCGTTGGAATCAATCGGAATAATTACCGGGCTCTTTTGCTGGGCCGGCAAGAGAATTTTTCCACCTCGCGCGTGTCATCGCGCGCCGCGCGCATGAGGTGCTGCTATTCCATCGTCACACTGGCAATGTCGCAGACATTGATCGCGCGCATGCGGATTTCGCGATTGCTTTGGGTTAGCGCGCGAAAATCGAACAAACAGGCATTCGATCCGTCATCAACATCCACAGACCAGTCCGCGCCCGCGGCAAGCGTTGCGTCATCGCTCAGCATGCTATCGCCCCATTCAAACGTGGCTGAATTGGACCAGAATACCGAGCTGAATGCCTCGCCGCTGCGATTGAGGATGATGATGTTGCGGTCATAGGCGGAATTGGCCGCGCCACTTTTGGCAAAGCCAGCGCCCGTATTAGCACTGGCACTGGCACTGGCACTGGCACTGGCAGCCCCAGAACGCATTGTCCCCGAGGCCGGTTCATCCGAGCCATCGAAATCCACGGTCAAAAGATTGTAAACCTCGCCCAGATTGCTGACCTTAAGCTGGTAATCCGCGCAGCTTCCCCCCGGATCGAGCGTGAATTGGGTCGCATCGGTCATGTCGTAATCTTCGTGCAGAACGCTGCCTGAGCTGTCGACCACTTCGAAATCGAGATCGCTGTCGCCATCGCCGCGGGCGCGCACATTGGTGGGCGCACACACGCGCAGCGGCACTTTGGTCGCCAAAGCGGCATTGACCCGGTATTCGCCCGGACCGCTGGCCCCGCGGCGGGTGTCAGGGTCAACCAGCTCAACCGAAAACTGGTTGAACACACCGCCTAGATTGTCGACCCGCAATTCATAATTTTCGCATTCACCCGGCGGGGTCAACGTGGCGTAGGTCGCATCGGACAGATCGGCATCGGCATGGACCGGACTGCCCGCTTCATCGGTCACGGTGAAATCAAGATCGGTGTCACCATCGCCGCGCACTTCGAGCCGGGTCGCCCCGCATACCGGCAAACCCACCCGGATCGAGCCATTGGCCTCGGCGCGGTAGGACCCCGAACCGGTTTGCGACGCAAGCGCAGCAGGGCGCGCGGCGACATTTAGCGAACCGGTATTGGGCGCAGGCCCGCTGGCCAGCGCGATAGTGGGCGCCTCACCATTATAATCGGGCGCGGTGACCCCTTCTGGTTCCACCACCAGCATCGCCGCATTGTAAACCTCACCCAGATTGATGATGTCCATTTCAAACCGTTCGCAATCGCCGAGCAAACCGGCGAGATCAGCAACGATTTCATCGGTCAAATCGTCATTTTCATGCACAACTCCATCATCGGAATTGCGGATCACAAAATCGAGATCGGTGTCACCATCGCCGCGCACACTCACCTGGGCCGATGTGCCGCAGGCGCGAAAATTGACCGTGCGGGTTTCATTGGGCTGGATGATATATTTCTGCACCCGCGCGCTGCTCTGGCTGATCGGTTCGAGCAGGACAGTGAAATCATTATCCTCCTCCCCCAGATTGACCACTCTGAGATAGTAAGAGCCGCATTCCTCCCGCTCCTGTTCGAGCACGAGGCTAAGATAATCATCTGTGCCTTCATCAGAATAGAGTTGGTCGCCCGATTGATCGGTGATGAAGAAATCGAGATCAGTGCTGGTGTCTCCGCGCACAGCCAATTGACTATCAAGCGAGCAGACCTCCAGATTGATCGTCACCTCGCTCGAGGCAGGAGCCGAATATTGGTCCACGGCGGCTTGGGCCTGACCGGTGAATAGCGCCCCGGCGCTCAATGCAGCGCAGGTCATGACGGTTGCGCGGATCGTGTTCAAAAGTGTCTCCTGAAGAGATGATCGGTCATGTCCAAAGCGATCGATTGGGAAAGGTATCGGACTTTACCGCCAAATGACAGCATGTTCGTAAATACGGGCCCGCTCGCCCCCGCGATGCATGCTCGCGCCCCCAATATCCCTGCGCGCATATCTTGGGGCGCGCATTTTGCTTGCCTTCCGCGCCCAAGCGGCCAGTGTGCATGCCATCGGCTTCCCCCCGCCCCTTTCGCACCGATTTTAGCCCCATCCACCTTAGCCCGACGGATAACAATCTATGCCGGCCCTGCCCCGACCATCACGAGCGCATATCATCTTGCTGATCGCTGGCTTGATCGCATCGGTCACGATTGCATTGGTCCCTATCGCATTGCCTCCCATCGCATCGGGCGCGGCCTCGGCCCAGCAACGCGCGCCGATCCCGCCCCAATGCCGCGAGAAAATCCGCAATTTGTGCAGCGCCAATGCCCCGGCCCAGCGCGGGGAGATGCGCGGGGAGATGCGCGCGTGCCTGCGTGAACGCTTCGCGCAATTGTCCCCCTCCTGTCAGGACG
>JABSPI010000148.1 GCA_013214365.1 Erythrobacter sp. | reverse complement strand
AGCGCGGATCTGCACAAATATGGCTATTGCGCCAAAGGCGCCTCGACCGTGCTGTTCAGGGCTCAGGAATTGTATGATCACATGCCCTTCGACACCCGCAATTGGAGCGGTGCACCAATGAACACGCCGACATTGGCCGGCACCCGCCCTGGCGGCGCGATTTCGGCGGCCTGGGCGGTGATGAATGTTCTGGGCGAGGATGGCTATCGCGAGAAACAAGCGCAAGTGTGTGCCACCCGCGAACGGGTCGAACAAGGGGTCAAGGCGCTTGGCTTTGAGGTGTTGGGCAATCCGGTGCTGGGCTTGATCGCATTCCGCCATCCCGCGCTCAACAATCTGGCAATCTATGGCGAGATGTATCGCAAGGGATGGTTCACATCGATCACNACCGACCCGCAAAGCCTGCATTTGATGTTGTCGCCCAAACACGCCGATGTGATCGACGAATATCTCGCCGATCTTGCGGCATGNTGTGATGTGGTGGCCGCGGGCGAGGAAGGCGAAAAGGTCGAGGCGCGATACAATTGATCGCGGTTTCCCCTGACGGCCGCGCTGCTATCAAAGGCGCGTAAAATCGCGCAGGAAGCGACCTTGGATAGTGGCGCCAAATCCTCTATCCCCCCGAAACGATTAGGGTCCAAAAGACCACCAGAACAGGAATTGAACGCTATGGGCTTGGCTTTGCCGCAACTCACCGTCACCGGATCGCGCCACGAAATGGGCCGGCAATATGGCGCCCATTTCCGCGATATGATCCATGCCTTTCTTGGCAATCGGGTCTCGGCGGTTGAAACTTACCTCGCCAATGCGGGTCATTCGGGAACCGATCACCTCTTCGAAGCGGGCGCTGCGTGCCTTGATTATGTGAAGGGGTTTGATCCTGATGGTTATGCCGAACATATCGGTATCGCCGAGGGCGCAGGGCTTGATCCGGTGCGGTTGTTCACCACCGCCAATATGACCGATGTGCGCGACATCATCGTACTGCCCGGTGATCCGGTGGTGGTCGAGGATGAGGGCTGCACCGCGGCGCTGATCCCGCCTTCAATGTCGGCATCGGGCAAGGCATTGCAGGGGCAGACATGGGATCTCAACGGCCCCGATGTCGAATATGTGATCGCGCTGCACCAATTGCCCGATGAGGGGCCCGAAACATGGACAGTGACCTGCGCGGGGTGCCAGACCCTGATGGGGATGAACCAATACGGGGTCAGTGTCGGCACCACCAATTTGAAAACCAAAGGCGCCAAGGTCGGGGTTCCTTATCTGTCGATGTTGCATGCCGCTCTGCGGCAAAAGACGCTTAAAAGCGCCAGCAATCTGGTCGAGAAAACACAGGTCGCAGGCAGCCATTCCTACTGGATCGGCGATCAGGATGAGGCGATCGAATGGGAACGCACGCCCGACACCGCGCATGCCCGCTCGACCCAAAATGGCGCGGTTGTGCGCACCAATCATTGCCTGGTTGATGACAATATTGCGCTCGAAACCGACCTGTCGCCCAGCACTTTTGAACGTTTTTCGCGGATCAACCAATTGGTCGACAACAATACCGCGCACACGCTGGCGACGCTGCAAGACCATTTTGCCAATCGCGATGACGGGCGGCTCAGCATCAATCGCTATGTCGAAGACAATTCGGGCGCGGCGACCAATGCGGTGGTGGCAATGAATCCGGCCGATTTGGAATTTCTCGCCTGCCGCGGGCAATCGGATCAGGGCGAATGGGTCCAGCTCGAATTTGAGCGTCAACCCGCAAACGCCTGATCCGCACGCTATGTCGACCCCCGAATACTGGGCGCTGCACGAAGATGCCTGCGCGCGTGGAGAGACGATCTACACCGATCCCGAGACCGGCTATGTCGTGTTCACCCGGCTCGGCCTTTTGGAACGCGACAAATGTTGCGGCGCAGGCTGCCGGCATTGCCCCTTCGATCATGACAGCGTGCCGGTCAAACGCCGCGCTGCACGCATTCAACAGGCCGCATGGCTCAGCGATACACCGGCGGCAATGGGTGAGAGCGCAGATGATCCACGCCCGCTCGCCCTCCTGTTCTGGAGCGGGGGCAAGGACAGTTTTCTGGCGCTGAGAGCTCTGCAAAAACAGGGCGATTATACAATCGCGCTGGTCACCACATTCGATGCCCGAACGCGGTCGATCGCGCATCAGGAATTGGCGATTGATGTGGTGGTCGAACAGGCAGATGCGCTGGGCCTACCTTTGATCGGCGTGCCTCTTCACGCCGGCGCGGATTATGTCGAACAGATCGTCAATGCCTGCGATCTGGTGCCGCAATGTACGACGCTCGCCTTTGGTGATCTGCATCTCGAAACCATCCGCAATTGGCGCGAAGAGGCCTTTGCCGCCCATCCTCGCACCGCTGGGATGGAACTGATTTTTCCATTATGGGGAGCGGATTACGAGGAATTGCTGAAAGAGCTTGAGAGCTCTGGCGCACGCTGCGTGATCAGCGCGATCGCGGCCGACTTACCCGGCATATCGGTCTCAGACAGCTATGATGCCGCGCTGATCGACAAGCTTCCGCAAGGGGTCGACCGGTTCGGCGAAAATGGCGAATTTCACACGCGCATAATCGTGTGAAGACCCAGCCTGGTCTTCAGGTGACAGCACGTTTCACATTGCCGCTTGCATCGCGCACCGAATAGCTGAAGGGCACATCCTGCCAGCCCGCTTTCGCGCCGCCATATTGACCATCCACACCAATCGCCGCGAGGCCGCCGCCAAACTTGTAACCGCGATCCGTGATCCGTTTGAGCGCCGCCTCGCACGCCAATTGCGGCGGCATGCCTTGGCGCATCAGCTCGACCACGTGATAGGTCGGCAAAAAGCGCATCATCACATCGCCATTGCCGGTGGCCACCGCACCGCCAACCTCTTGGTCGCCATAGGCGCCGGCACCGGGGATCGGGCTGTCGCCGACGCGCCCGGCTATCTTGAACTCGCGCCCATTGGTGGAACAGCCGACACACAAATTGCCCTCGGCATCCACCGCGATCGAGCCGACCGTGTCGTGGCCTGGCAACGTGTCTTTATCGAAAGGCTCAGGATCAAAAGCGTCGGTTTTCTCGCCCGTCGCTGCCCATTCTTCCCA
>JABSPI010000147.1 GCA_013214365.1 Erythrobacter sp. | reverse complement strand
CGGGCTATTTCATCTTGCTTTCGGCGCCCGATGGCTATGAAGGGTCGCTGACCGATTATGCCGCGTTGAAAGAGGCGGGCGCGGCCATGATCGGCTATGGCGCGTTCATCACGGCAATTATCAATTTCGTGATCCTTGCTTTCATCATCTTCCTGCTGGTGCGTTACACCATGAAAGCAATGGAGCAGATGTCGAAGAAGGAAGAGGAAGCGGCAGCCGAAGAGCCCGCCGGTCCGACCGAGATCGAGCTGCTGACCGAAATTCGCGATTCTTTGAAAAAGTGAGTTTTTTAAGGGTGGGGGCGATCGCTTCCACCCTTGCTCACTTCCTATTCACGAAAAGTGCGCTATATAGGCCATGCCGGGCAACCGGATATGGCGATAAAGTGCAGCGTGCAATAGGCGCAACGGACCCGGGGGCAGTACCCGGCGTCTCCACCATAAAACCCTGTTATCAGGGGTTTTCTGACGGGGGCGAACCAGGATCGACGTGGGCTGAAAAGCGTTGTTTTTGCCCGGGCTGAAAACCCCGTAAAACTGTTCACAACTCATAAGTGCCAACGATAACGAAGCACTCGCAATCGCTGCGTAATGTGACGGCCTAGCGGCCTGAATTTACAAAGCCTATGCGCGGTTGGACCCACCGGGCAACAGAAGCGGATTCCGGGGCTCCGGGGGTAGCTAGCAACAGAAACCCCCACCTTTACCCAAACAATAGCCGGCAATTTTGGTCGTCAAAGGCGCGCCAAATCCCTTAATTGCGTGATGCCCGCCGCAAGCCAAGGCGTTGGGCGCCTCTAAAACCCAATCAAACCGCATGATCATGCATTTATGCTTGCAAAGGGCTGTATAATCTCCAAGTTTTGGCCGGTGCGATCCACAAGGCGTCGGCGCGCTTATCAGCCGGCGATGGGGTGCAAGCCAATTACAGGCCAGGTACAGGCCAGCTAGAGGGTGCTGATCATTATGCCGTTTTTCTCTCGCGCTTCTTTGTCCCGGATGGGCGCCGCATTCGCCGTGTGTGCGGTCGCATCTGCGCCATGGTCGGGCCCGGCCATGGCCGAACCCTATTCCGAATATCTCGACCGCTTGCGCTACATTTGTGAGGCCGAATGCCTTCAGCCGCGCGATTTTCAGCGCGCCGCGCGTGGCAATGCGCGCGAAATCCTGCGCGATGAGGCGCCGGACATGGCGGTGATTATGGATGTGGTCGATGTGGTCCGGGTGGGCGATACGTTCGAGCTGCATGATATGGATTTGCAGGGCAATCCACTCGAAGAGCAAGCGGTTCTCGGATCGGCCGGGATCAACACCTCGTCGAGCAATGGCATTGGCGGTCTGTCGCGCAGCGGGCGATCGCCGCGCCATCCCAATTTGATCGTGATCCAATTTGACGAAGACACGCTCTATGATGTGTTCGGTTTTGCCGCGCCGGTCGCAACCGATCCGCAAGGCGATACAAAAACCCAAGGCGACAGCGAATTGGTGGTCAGAGCCGACCGCGATAGCGAAGTGGTCAAGCCATCTCTCGCTGCGCTTCGATCCTATTTCCGCAATCGCCGAATTGTGGTGCGCGGCACCCCCAGCCTTGATGTCGTGTGGTATGGCGGGCGGCGCGATTATCGCCGCAAACAGGTGACCTTACGGGTGAACCGGGCTGAGGATATCGTGTTGTTGCCGCGTTATGATGACGACGGCGAGGCGATTGTCCATGACGGGTTTGGAAACTAGCGCGCGGCGCTTGAATTGCTGCAATAACCTTTGGGTTGAGCGGAGCTGATCACTGCTCTTGTTCGGCGATTTGCGCCTTTAACTCGTCGAGTTCGCGTTTCACTTTGAGCGAATCGAGGATCGCTGCCCCGGCGAGGAACACCGCCCCGCAGGCCGCGCAAAACAGCGCAATGCCCCAGCCGCCGGGATATTGGTCGAGATAGGCGCTGCCGCGTGCGGTCGCGCCCAGCGCCAGGGCGTAAATGATCACAAAGGCTTCAAACCTGTTTTTGATCACAAACAAACGCCCGATCTTGCGCAGCATACTCACTCCTCTTGTTAACCCGTTAGCAGGCAATTTGCGTGCCAATCCCACGGCGATGCGGGATTCGTTGGTTAACATCAGAGTAAGTGTAAGCCCAAGCGACGCAGGCGTGCAAATGCGTTAAGACTGTTTCATCGCATTTTGGGGATTTGGACGGTATTTTAACCCCAAATCGCGAAAACGC
Source organism: Erythrobacter sp. (assembly GCA_013214365.1). Classification (GTDB taxonomy): domain Bacteria; phylum Pseudomonadota; class Alphaproteobacteria; order Sphingomonadales; family Sphingomonadaceae; genus Erythrobacter. Next base: position 1,181 of record JABSPI010000147.1, on the reverse strand, counting down.
GCCCCGCTCAGATAAGCTCGTCAAGCTCCAATGCGCGCAGCAATGCTTGGCGCGCCGCAATCACCTGTTCAGCGCAGCTGCCATCATTGATCTGGGCCGGGGTGATTTGCTCGGGCCAATATTCGCCGATCACCTGTTCGATCCGGTCCGCTTTGGCCGGGTCGAGTAGGAAGCGTGGATCAACATTCGCCGGATCGCACACCACACGCAGCCGCAAACAGGCCGGACCCCCGCCATTGGCCATGCTCTGGCGCACATCGACGGGGATTACGTGGCGGATCGGCCCGTTGGAGGCCATCATCGCCTCGCAATAGGCCCAAACGGCTGTGCTTTCGCGGCATTCTTCGGGCACAATCAAAGCCATCGACCCATCGGGCAGGGTCAAAAGCTGGGCGTTGAACAGATAGGTGCTGATCGCCTCTTCGATCGAGACCGCGCTGGCGGGCACTTCGACCACTTCGAGCGCAGGGAACACCGCGCGGATCGCGGCATAGGCGCCGGCCTGGTCGGCAAAGGCATCGGCATGGGTGAACAAGACCCGTTCATTGGCGACGCTGACCACGTCATTATGGAACGCGCCCGCGGCGATTGCGGCGGGGTTTTGTTCGATAAACACACAGCGCGCCGGATCCAGACCATGCGCGCGCGCGACCAGTCGGCTGGCCTGTTCGTGTTGGCGCGCAGGGAAGCGGCCACCGGGCCGGCCATAGACGAACACTTCGACCCCGGGGCTGTCATGCCCTTCGCACAGCCGCATATGGTTGGCCGCGCCTTCATCGCCAAATGTGGGCGGGACGGCGGAGTGGACGGTGAAATGGTCGCGATTGGCAAAGGCCAAGTCCAGCTGCGCCATGGTTTCGGGCCATTCTTGTGCGCGGTGGATCATGGTCACCAGATTGGCCGGGGTGAGATGACATTTGCCATCCTTGGTGTCGGGCGCGGGGCTGACCGTGGCGGCATTGGCGGTCCACATGCTCGACGCGGACCATGGCGCGCTGGCAAGCGCGGGGTCCTCGTCCCCGTTGAGCGCCAGCGCATCGGCGAGCACCGGATTGGGGCGGCGCAATGGCAACAGAAAACCTTGCACCCCGACCCGCGCCAGATTGCCGCGCATCTTGGCCACGCCTTGCAAGGCGGCGGCGCGCGGGAAGGAGGGATTGCCCTGATGCTTGGCGCTGGCA
>JABSPI010000146.1 GCA_013214365.1 Erythrobacter sp. | reverse complement strand
GCAGCGGAACGCAGCACATCGATTGCCCGGATCGTTATATCGCCAAGATTGCCAATCGGCACCGCGACAATATAGAGACCCGGTTGGATAGGATCAGACAGGTTGGATTCAGGCGTAGGCGTGTTCATTAGCCTCCGTCTTGAACCAGCGAAGAGGGGTCGGCAAGAATGAAGCTTTCGCAAATTGGCACTTTTGGACAGCATTGGCTGAACCGCGTGGCGAGCATTATAACGCCGCGCAACCTCGTAATGGCGAGCGGCGCGGCCTTGTTGTCCGCATGTGCGGTGGTGCCGAAAACCGAAACGGTCGCTTTACCAACCGCAACTCCGACGCCGGAACCAAGCGCTACCAGCATGCCTGGTGACACCACCCGACACCGGATCGCTTTGCTGGTACCGATGGCGGGCAATGCCTCCGAAGTTGGTCAGGCGCTAGCCAATGCGACGACCATGGCGTTGCTAGACACCAATGCTAATAATCTGCGGATAACCACATATGACACATCCGCCGGGGCTCAAAGCGCGGCGCGTCAGGCGGTGGTAGACGGAAATGAATTGATCCTTGGCCCGCTATTGTCGGAGAATGTACCTGCAGTGAAATCCGCTGCTAGCGCCGCCGGAATTTCTGCAATTGCCTTCACCAATGATTCGACCGCGGCCGGCGACGGCGTGTTCGTCATGGGACATATCCCCGAGCAATCGATCCGACGGTCGGTCGGCTATGCCCGTGCAAACGGCTCGAACAATTTTGCCGCTTTGCTGCCTGACGGCGATTATGGCGAACGATCTTTTTCAGCCCTCCAGAATGCCCTTGGGGAATTTGGCGGAACCTTGGTGGGATTTGAAAACTACGCGCGAGGAAACACTTCCATTGTCGGCGCGGCTCAAAGACTGCGTCAAAATGGCGGCTACGACACGGTATTGATCGCGGATAGCGCGCGATTGGCGGTGCAGGCCTCTGGGCAAATCCGCAGTGAGGGCGCCGAGGGCACTCGGATTCTGGGCACCAATTTGTGGAGCGGCGAAGCTGGTCTTACCCGAACCAGCGCTGCAAATGGCGCGCTTTTTGCGGCGGTTTCCGACGCGCGCTTCCGGCGTTTTTCGGATTCTTACGAAGCCCGATTTGGCGCCAAACCCTATCGCATTGCAACTTTGGGCTACGATGCAGTGCTTTTGACCTTGCGGATTGCCCGCAATTGGCAAGTTGGCGACGCCTTCCCGACCTCTCAACTGTATGACCGAGGCGGGTTTCTGGGCGTGGATGGGGCATTCCGGTTCGATCGAGACGCCATCGCACAAAGAGCTTTAGAGGTTCGCGAAGTACGCGATGGCGAGGTNGTGTCAGTCGACCCCGCCCCCACCGCGTTTGAAGAGTGATATTCGGCGCAAAACCCGACCGCTGCCGCTTGTGAGCGGGGCAGTGTGATGCCTATGTAGGGTCTATGTCTGACGACCTGTTTGAAAACACGCCCAGCTCAAGCGGCGATTACGATTCTTCCTCGATCGAAGTCCTAGAAGGGCTTGAGCCGGTGCGCCGGCGCCCCGGAATGTACATCGGTGGCACCGATGACCGCGCACTACACCACCTCGCAGCCGAAGTGCTCGACAATTCAATGGACGAAGCGGTTGCCGGCCATGCAAACCGGATCGAGGTGCGCTTAGAAGAAGGGAACCGCCTCAGCATTTCGGACAATGGGCGCGGTATTCCCGTCGATGAACATCCCAAATATCCGGGGAAATCCACTCTCGAAGTGATCCTTTCCACTCTCCACTCAGGAGGGAAATTTTCAGGCAAAGCCTACGCCACTAGTGGCGGCCTGCACGGCGTAGGGGTGAGCGTGGTGAACGCTCTATCTTCCAAAACCCGCGTCGAAGTTGCACGCGACAAGCAGTTGTACGCTCAAGAGTTCTCGAAAGGCCAAACGCTGGGCCCGATCGAGGTGGTTGGCGCGGCGCCCAATCGCCGTGGAACCACGGTCAGCTTTGTACCCGACGATGAAATCTTTGGCGATCGCAAGTTCAAACCGGCGCGTCTTTTCAAATTGGCACGTTCAAAGGCGTATTTATTTGCCGGTGTCGAAATCCGCTGGAAATGCGCCGCCAGCCTGACCAGCGAAGATGTGCCTGCCGAAGCAGTGTTTAAATTCCCAGGCGGCCTCGCCGATCACCTTGCTGAACAGGTGGGCGCGCGTGAATGCGTCACCGCGCAGCCGTTCACCGGGAAACAGGAATTTCCCGAAAAGGATGGCGTGGGGCAAGGCAGCGTCGAATGGGCGATTGCATGGCCACTATATTCGGACGGATCAACCAGCTGGTATTGCAACACTGTGCCCACACCCGATGGCGGAACGCACGAGCAAGGACTGCGCGGGGCGCTGACCAAAGGTTTGCGCGCATTCGGTGAATTGACCGGCGCGAAAAAGGCGAAAGATATCACCGCAGATGACGTGATGACCGGCGGCGAAGTCATGTTGTCCGTGTTTATCCGTGATCCCCAATTCCAATCGCAGACCAAAGATCGGCTCACCTCGCCTGAAGCGGCACGTCTGGTCGAAAATGCGGTGCGCGATCAGTTTGATCTGTTCCTGTCCGACAATATGGAACGCGGCAAAGCCTTGCTCGGCGAGGTGATGGAGCGGATGGATGAACGCCTGCGCCGCAAGCAGGAGCGCGAGATCAAGCGCAAAACCGCCACCAATGCCAAGAAACTGCGCTTGCCCGGAAAATTGACGGATTGCTCCGGCGAAGGGGACCGGGAAACCGAGTTGTTTATCGTCGAAGGCGACAGCGCAGGCGGTAGCGCCAAGCAAGCGCGCGACCGCAAGACCCAAGCGATCCTGCCTATCCGAGGGAAAATCCTCAACGTCGCAAGCGCCACCGCCGACAAGATCCGCGCCAATTCCGAAATTGCCGATCTGACGCTCGCTATGGGTTGCGGCACACGCAAAGACTGCGATCCGGAAAATCTGCGTTATGACCGGATCATCATCATGACCGATGCGGATGTCGACGGCGCGCATATTGCGACTTTGTTGATGACGTTTTTCTTCCAGGAAATGCCCGAATTGGTGCGCCGAGGACATTTATTCCTTGCCCAACCACCGCTCTACCGCCTCACTGCCGGTAAAGAGAGCCGCTATGCCCGTGACGATGCACACCGCGCGGAATTGGAAGCAAGCGTTTTCAAAGGCAAAAAGGTGGAAGTGGGCCGGTTTAAAGGCCTTGGTGAGATGAACCCTCAGCAATTGCGCGAGACCACGATGCACCCCGATACGCGGAGCCTCGTTCGCATCACCCTCCCGCAGGAGTTTGAACAGCGCGCAAGCGTCAAGGAGCTTGTCGACCAGCTCATGGGCCGCAATCCAGAACACCGCTTCAACTTTATCCAAAACCGCGCCGGCGAGATGGATAGAGATATGATCGATGCCTGATCCAGACCCGAAATATCCAAACCCGCGCGAAGAGGATATTTATGCGGGCGACAGGCGCTTATCCCGCCCCGACAGCGCGCTGCCGGATTGGCACATTCCCGATGCCAAGTATCGCCCCATTCCGATTGCGTGGTTTGCCGCGGCCTTTTTGCTTCAAATGGTCGTGCTGGTCGTCATCTTTTGGGTGCTAATTGGCGAGTCAGGCTGGATCACAATGGTGCTGTCCAGCTTTGCCACGGGTGCGCTTGGAAAGTGGACTTGGGAACGCGGCATGAAGGACGCCGGGACCGGCTGGAAGATTGCAACAGTGATAATGCTTCTCCTCCAGCTGACCTTTGTATGTCTGGGAGTGGCTGGTCGATTTTAAACAACGAAAGCCACAACATCCGCCCTGTCTAGGCGAAGGTCGGCGAATTTATCAAGACAACACATGAGAGCGGGCCGATGCTTGAAGTGCGAGCAGTGTGTCGCCATTCTCGATCATCTTGGCGACCTCACTGCCCGATGTTCCTAGGCAAAGGCAACCACACCCCTTGCACCAAACGCATTGGCTGCGTATCGCTGGCATGAAAATTAAG
>JABSPI010000145.1 GCA_013214365.1 Erythrobacter sp. | reverse complement strand
AATGAACGCGAGCTGGCAACTCTCACCGGTGTGGGCGATTTCGACGCTGGGTTTGACGCGGTTGCGGGCAAAGTGCCTGTTCTGGTCGCGACCAGAGGGGAACATGGCGCGGTGGCGCAGGCGCATGGCACGCGCGCAATGGTCGCCGCGCAAGCGGTGGATCAGGTGATCGACACAACCGGTGCCGGCGACCAATTTGCCGCCGGTTTCCTGTCGGGTTACGCCAAGGGCGCGCCTTTGGATGAATGCCTCAAACGCGGCGCAATCGCCGCAGCCGAAGTGATCTCGCATTACGGGCCCCGCCCCGAAACCGACATGCAAGCGTTGATGGCGGACCAGCTTTAAGCCTGACGCCTAGACGCGGGTTCAAGTGATCGCGCCAACCCTCAGCGCCCCTCGCGCGCGACCTCTTTCCAGCCGATATCGCTGCGGTAAAAGCCGCTGGGAAAATCGATTTGCCGCACCGCTTCGTAAGCGCGCGCTTGCGCTTGGGTCACATTGGCGCCGGTGGCGGTGACGTTGAGCACGCGGCCGCCATTGGCGATCAGCGTCCCCTCATCCACCGCGCCTTTATCCATTGCGGTGCCGGCATGGAACACTTTGGCGCCCGCCTCTTCGGCTGTGCCCAGATCGATCGCGCCGCCTTTTTCAGGCGTGCCGGGATAGCCTTTGGCCGCCATCACCACAGTGAGCGCGGTGTCGGAGGCAAAATCGGCGTCCACTCCGGCCAATTCGCCGCGCGCGCATGCCATCATGATCGCCGCGAGATCGCTTTGAAGCCGGGTCATCAGCACTTGGCATTCCGGATCGCCAAAACGGCAATTATATTCGATCAGCTTGGGGCCCTGCTCGGTCAACATCAGCCCGGCATAAAGCACGCCGGAATAGGGCATGCCCTCGGCCCGCAACGTGTCGACCGTGGGGCGGATGATCTCTTCCATCACGCGCGCTTGCAAATCATCGGTTAAGACCGGCGCGGGCGAATAGGCGCCCATGCCGCCTGTATTGGGGCCGACATCGCCTTCGCCCACCTGTTTGTGGTCTTGCGCGCTGCCGAAAGGGAGGATCGCCGTGCCATCGGTGAGCGCGAAAAAGCTCGCCTCCTCGCCTTGCATAAACTCCTCGATCACGACCTCGGCGCCCGCTTCGCCAAATTGCCCGCCAAACATGTCTTCAAGCGCGGCCTGCGCCTCTTCAAGGTCAGCGGCGATCACCACGCCCTTGCCCGCAGCGAGGCCATCGGCCTTGAGCACGTAAGGCGGATCAAACCGCGCCAATGCGGCCTTGGCGGCGTCCAGCGATGCGGTGCGGACATAGCCGGCGGTGGGAATATTGGCGCGCTCGCACAAATCCTTGGTGAAGCCTTTCGACCCTTCGAGCTGGGCGGCGGCCTGATCGGGGCCGAATGTCGCAATATTGGCCGCGCGCAGCACATTGGCGAGCCCGTCGACCAAGGGGGCTTCGGGGCCAACCACGACCAGATCGATGCTGTTGGCGGTGCAAAATTCGACGATTGCGGCGTGATCGCCCGGGTTCAGATCGACCAATTCGGCATTTTGCGCGATGCCCGGATTTCCGGGGGCAGCGCACAGGCGCTCCACACTCGGGGATTGCGCCAAGGCCCACGCTAACGCATGTTCCCGGCCTCCCGATCCCAGCAATAGGATATTCATGGCGCGCTCTCCTCAATCCGGACCTGATTACAGCAATGACCGGCTCGTAGCGAAGCAGCGCGTGGGCGACAACGCGGAACCGCTCTCGATCACCGAGATTTCGCAAAGTCTCAAGCGTATGGTCGAGGATCGCTTTGGCCATGTCCGGTTGCGCGGCGAATTGTCGGGGGTCAAGCGGGCGGCGTCGGGCCATTTATATTGCGCGCTCAAAGACGACAAATCGGTGCTCGATGGGGTGATGTGGCGCGGCAATGCGCAGCGGCTCGCCTTTGCGCCGGAGGACGGGCTCGAAGTGATCGCGACCGGCAAGCTGACGACCTATGCCGGGCGGTCAAAATATCAGGTGGTGATCGACAGCCTTGAGATCGCCGGCGAGGGGGCCTTGCTCGCTCTGCTTGAAAAAACCCGCGCGCGGCTCGCGGCGGAGGGGTTGTTCGATGACCGGCGCAAACGCGATCTGCCCTATTTGCCGCGCACAATCGGAGTGGTCACCTCGCCCACTGGATCGGTCATTCGCGATATTCTCCACCGTTTGGCCGACCGTTTTCCCAGCCATGTCCTGGTCTGGCCGGTTCTGGTTCAGGGGCAGGGCGCCGCTGACCAGATCACCGCTGCAATTCGCGGTTTTGGCGCGATAGAGCCCGGTGGCCCGATCGCGCGGCCCGATCTTGTGATTGTCGCGCGCGGGGGCGGATCGATCGAGGATTTGTGGTGCTTTAACGAGGAAAACGTGGTCCGCGCGATCGCGCAAAGCCCGGTTCCGGTGATTTCGGCCGTGGGGCATGAAACCGACACCACTCTGGCCGATTACGCCGCTGACCGGCGCGCGCCCACCCCAACCGCGGCCGCCGAGATGGCGGTGCCGGTGCGCGCCCAGTTGGAGGCAACCTTGGCGGATCTGGCGCTGCGCCAACGCCGCGCGGTGCATCGTCCGGTGGAATTGGGGCGCGAGCGGCTCGAGGCGCGGGCACGGCGGATGCCGCGGCTCGATGCGCTGTTGCAACCCCAGGCTCAGCGGCTTGACGAATTGAGCGAGCGATTGCGCCGCGCCTTGACGGATCGCGCCGCCGAGGGGCGCGAACGCCTCGCCGGGATCGGGGGGCGGTTGTCGCCGCGATTGCTGCACATGGCGCATCAACACGGCCGTTCGCGGCTTGCTTTGGCGCGGCTCAATCCCGCTTTGGTTGAACGCCCGCTCGCCCAAGCGCGCGAGCGGCTGGCGGGCCTTGCGCGGGTGGCGAGCCAGCTGCATCCGGAAAAACCGCTTGAACGCGGCTATGCGATTGTGCGCGATGGCGCCGGGCGGGCGGTGACCACATCAGCCGGGGCTGCGGCTGAGGCGGCGCTGCAGCTGCAATTTCGCGACGGCGCGCTCGATGTGCGTCCGGCATCTGGCGCGCCTGCTGGACCCGGCGCCGCGATTGCAGCACCCCCGGCCCGGGCAAAACCCAAATCCAAACCCAAAGCCAAAGCTCCATCACCCCAGCAAGATGATTTGTTCGGCTAGGCTTGTGTGCTAAGGAGCGTCCCATGTTGATGTCATCCGCCGATAAGGCCGCCAAACTGCACTATCTCCCCTCCAGCTACCGCATTTTGCGCGCCGGGCAACACGTCGTGTGCGCGGTCTCGGGGGTGCCGATCCCGCTCGAAGAATTGTGCTATTGGAGCGCCGAGCATCAGGAGGCGTATGCCACCCCCGAAATCGCCACAAAACGGCTGCTTGGCGAAAGGTGAGCGCGGTTTCACCGGTGTTTGCGCGGGCGCTCGCATTGGCTTTGGGCGCGGCCGGCATGGCGGCTCTGACGGCTTGCGCGGATGATGCGCCCGATCGGCTCGCTGGCTTTGGCGACCGGGTCGAGACAGGAGCGCAGAGTGGGGAGGAGATGCCCGTTGCCCCGCCAGGCGTAGGTGAGGTGCCCGGTGCCGCTCAATTCAGCTATGACGGGGCGCTCACGCAAGGGGGATTTGTCCGCGGCTCTGCGCCCGCTGGCGCGGTCTCGGCGCGGCTTGATGATCAGGACATTCTATTGGGCGAAGAGGGCGCGTTCTTCGCCGCCT
>JABSPI010000144.1 GCA_013214365.1 Erythrobacter sp. | reverse complement strand
GGATCTGCTCGAAGCCTGGCCCGTCCATTGCTACGGCATGGTCGGCGTGGGCCGCAATTATTCGCCCGACACCGGCTCTGGCGCAGAGCTCTACACTGTGATCGGGCATGCGCCGCGCCATCTTGATCGCAATATCGCGCTGGCGGGGCGGATCATTGCGGGGATGGAACACCTCTCCTCGCTCCCGCGCGGGTCGGGCGCCTTGGGCTTTTACACCGCGCAAGAAGCCAAGCTGCGCACGCCGATCCTCTCGATCCGCGTGGCCAGCGACCTGCCCGAGGGGGAGCGGCCGCGTTTCGAATATCTCTCCACCGAAGGCGCAACCTTCGCCAAATATGCCGACGCACGCGCCAATCGCCGCGATCCGTTTTTCATCCAGCCCGCCGGCGGGGCGGATATCTGCAATATCCCTGTGCCTATCCGCGCGGTGACTGACGACAAGGCAGAGTGAGCGAGACGATCACAGCCACCCTCCCCTTGCGCCGATGGCAGGGGGATAGGGGGACCTATCACCTCGTGGTGTTCACCGATGATGCGGCACAGGCGCTGGCGGGCCATGCCTTGATGCACCGGCTCGAATTCGGGCGCGGGCGCGGATTTGGATCGGTCAAAGTGGTCGCGCGGATCGGCGATACGCAGTGGAACAGTTCGGTCTTCCCCCAAAAGGAGCAGAGCGAATGGGTGTTGCTGATCAGCAAAAAGGTGATGCGCGCGCAAGACCTTGCCCCCGATCAGGAGGTCACGGTTTCACTCAACCCGGTGTGAGCGCCCCCGCGATCACGCATCAATATCGCGCGTGGTCATCACGCACCAATATCGCGCGTGGCAATCACGCGGTGCGCGCGATTTCCTGCTCGCTCATTTCGAAATCCTGCGCGGAACGGCGCACATCGGCGATAAAACGCCCCGCTTTGGTGCGCAGCTCTTCGGCGTGCTGGCCCAGAGCATCAGCGCTGGCGACGACATCATCGGCGGCGGTGCCGGTTTCCTCGCTGGCTTTGCGCAATTCGGCCAAGCGATCGCCGACCTGAGCCGAGCCGCTTGCAACCGTGTCGATATTGCGCGCCAATTCGTCGCCCGAAACCGATTGCTGATCGACCGCGCTGGCGATCATCACCGCGGCTTTCTCCAGCTCGCCGATCTGATCGACGATCGAATTGAGATCGCCTGCGCTTGACCGGCTGGAATCCTGCATGGCGGTGATCTTTTCGGTCACCGAACTGGTCGCATTGCTGGTCTGCATCGCCAATTCCTTGACCTCGCTGGCGACCACCGCAAAGCCGCGCCCTGCCTCGCCCCCGCGGGCGGCCTCGATCGAGGCGTTGAGCGCGAGCAGATTGGTGCGCTGGGCGATGGTCTGGATCAATTCGATGATCTCGCCGATTTCATCGGCCGCGCTCGACAATTCGTGCATCCGGGTGTTGGCGGTGCTGACCAGATTGCTGGCATCGCGCGCCAAACTGGCCGAAGCCGAGGCCTGGCGGCTGATCTCGCCGATGGACAGGGCAAATTCGTCCGTCGCGGCGGCGGCGGCGGTGACATTGGCGGTGGCGTGGCTCATCGCCTTGCTGGCGCCATTGGCCTGTTCGTTCGATCCATCGGCCAAGGCGACCATTTGCTGCGAGGTGGATTTGAGCTGGACCGATGCAGCCGAGACCGCATTGATCAATTCGCCCACCGACACCTCGAACCCATTGGCCATGCCTTCGAGAAGCTGGCTTTTCTCGAGCCGCAATTTGCGCGTTTCCTCGCTCATCTCGCGCTGCTGGGCGAGCTGGTCTTCGGCCTGTTTGGCGCGGTCTTTATTAAGGTCGCGCAGCTCCAGCATGCTGGAGCGGAACACCCCCAATGAACGCGCCATCTCGCCCAATTCATCGGCCCGTTCCGAGCCGGGAATAGCGGTGTCGATCGCGCCGCCTGCAACCCGCTGCATCGATCCGGTCAAGCGATGGACCGTGCCGGTGACATCGCGGATAATGTGCCGCGCGCTGAGCAAAGAGACGATGATCCCGATCGCGGTGATGATGACGAAAGAGATGAGGAAATTGGTGATGCTGGCAAACAAAGCGTCAGCGCGCGAGGAGGCAACAGCGTGGAATTCAATCGCGAAGCCGCTGATCTCATCATACAATTGCTGCGCGGTGTCGCGCTGCTGAGCGAGCGCGGCGGCCGAGCCATTGCCGGCCTCGATCTCGGATTGCAAAGCGGCCACTGAATCGCGAAACCCCACCACAACCGGGCCGATATCGGCCGGCATATTGTCGCCGGCAAAGGCAATCGGATCGCTCAGATCGCTATGCGCGGTGGCCAGCGCGGCCTGAGCGCGCTCGATTTCGGCGCTGCGCGCCGCATCGCTGCGCGCCTCTTGTGCCGCTTCGATGGCATCCACCGTCTCCACCAAAGCGATTGCGGCATTATTGGTGCGCACTTCGACCGAGGCGATGATCGCTTGGGCTTGCCCACCTTGGCCCAGCATCCATGTGCCGCCCAAAATGATCAGAGCGAGCGCGGCGAGCACCGCTGTATTGCCGAACACTGCGAGATTGAGCTTGCCGCGCACCGAGAAGCCGCGCAGCCAGCGCGAGCGTTCCGCATGGCGCACGCCGCTGGCCTGGCTGTCAAACGCATCGAGGTCAAAATCCTCGTAATCGGTGTCGAATTTATGATCGAGTGAACTCACGCCCCTAAATCCCTTGCTTTGGCCTGCTGCCCGCTTGTTGTTCCGCTTCACGCGCCGCTGGGTAACGGCAGGTTTGGCTGTGTGGGCCGCCCCCCTCTCCCCCGAGGCAGGTCCGGCCATTCAAACGGTTTAGAGGCAAGGGATTAAATCAAGGTAAACACAAATTTAACCACACCCTTCAGAGGGTTGGCGCGCTCAACCGGGTATGCGCTGCATACATTCGATGCGGTTTCCAAACGGATCATGGGTGAAAAACCGATGATGAAGAGGAACCGGTTTGCCAGGTTCGACCGCGTGCCCTGCGGCTTGCAAGCGGGCCTCAAGCGCGGCGAGATCATCGACCAACAGGGCCGGATGCGCTGTGCGGGCGGGGGTGTGATCAGGGTCGATGCCGATATGGACATGGGCTGTGCCCGCGACAAACCAGCACCCTTGCGCGGACAAGCCATCGGGTTTGGCGATTTCGCGCATGCCCAAAATCTCGCCGTAAAACCGGCGCGCCTGCGCCTCCCCACCAGCCGGAATGGCGATCTGAACGTGGTCGAGGCCCAAGATTGTCACAATAGATGGCCTTGCCTTACCTGTTTTATGCAGCGCCCCTTATCGCGGCGCGCGAAATGGCGCTTGGCACCCCGCCGATCAGATCCGGTCGGCCTGCGCCACCGCATCGCTGGCGCGCAGCGCACTCAAAACCCGGGTCAAATGCGCCAGATCATTGACCTCAGCATCGATTTCATACGTGGCGAACGGGTGGTCAAGCTGGGTTTGTTCGAGGCTTTTGACGTTGATCTTGTTCTGGGCGAACACGCCCGCCATTTCCGCCAGAGTGCCCGGCCGGTCATAAATCGTCACGCTCAACCGGCCAACCGCGCCATGCGATTTGCGCCCCCAATTGAGATCGAGCCAATCACTGTCGACCCCATCGGCCAGTTCGAGGCAATCAATCGTGTGAACCGCAACCAATTCGCCCTTGCGGCGGATCCCGATAATCCGGTCGCCGGGCACCGGATGGCAACATTGCGCCAATTCAAACCCCACACCCGGGGTCAATCCGCGGATCGAGATCTCGCGCTCGGTCTTGGTCCATTCCTCATCCTCGTCGAATTCGGCGGTGCATCCCGGGACCAAAGCCTCCATCACTTCGCGGTCGCTCAATTTGCCCGATCCGATCGCAAACATCAGATCATCGGGTTCATCCATTTCCAGCCGTTCGAGCGCGGCGCGCTGGGCCTTTTTGCCGATCCGCGCGGGCACTTGCGCGGCGATCGCCTCGAACAATTTGGCGCCGATAGCGGCGACCTCGTCGCGCTGTTTCAATCGCACCGCGCGGCGGATAGCGGCGCGGGCCTTGCCGGTGACAACAAAACCCATCCACGACAATTGCGGCTCCGCCTCGCCGCCTTTGATGATTTCGACCACATCGCCATTGGACAATCGCGTGCGCAGCGGCATGTGCCGGCCATTGATCTTGGCCCCGACACACGCAAGCCCAAGATCGGTGTGCACAGCAAAGGCAAAATCAACCGCAGTCGACCCCTTGGGCAATTGGAACAGCGCGCCTTTGGGCGTGAAGGCAAAGATCCGATCCTGATACACCGCCAATTTGGTGTGCTCGAGCAATTCTTCGGGATCCTGGCTGGTGTCGACAATCTCGATCAGATCGCGCAGCCAGCCCACTTGCCCATCAGCGGTGCCCGATTGTTTATAGGCCCAATGCGCAGCCAGCCCGAATTCATTGCGGCGATGCATTTCATGGGTGCGGATCTGGACCTCGACCCGCATCGAATTTTCATACATCAAACTGGTATGGAGCGAGCGATAGCCATTGGTTTTGGGGGTTGAGAGATAATCCTTGAACTTGCCCGGCAAAAATTGCCAGGTCGTGTGCAACACCCCCAAAGCGCGGTAGCAATCAGCCTCGTTCTCGGTCAGCACCCGGAACGCCATAATATCGGTCACCTGTTCGAATGAGACATGGCGTTCGGACATTTTGGTCCAGATCGAATAGGGGTGCTTCTCGCGCCCGGTCACCTCGACATTCAAGCCCGCCTCGGCCAAAGCCTGCTTAATCGTCAGCGCGATCGCATCGACCTGCCCGCCATCGGTGTTGCGCAAATCCTCGAGCCGTTTGGTGATCGTGGCATAGGCTTCGGGCTCCAGCTCTTTGAAGGCCAGCGCCTGCATTTCGCGCATATATTCATACATCCCCACACGCTCAGCCAGCGGGGCGTAAATATCCATCGTCTCGCGCGCGATGCGCTGGCGCTTTTCGGGCTTTTTGATGAAATGGAGCGTGCGCATATTGTGCAGCCGATCAGCCAGCTTAACCAGCAGGACCCGGATATCCTCCGACATGGCCAGCAGGAATTTGCGCAGGTTTTCAGCCGCGCGCTGGTTTTCNGGCATCGCCTCGATCTTGGACAATTTGGTCACGCCATCGACCAACCGCGCGACATCTGCGCCAAAATTGGCCTCGATATCCTCGATCGTGACCAATGTGTCCTCGACCGTATCGTGGAGCAATGCGGTNATGATTGTCTGCTCATCCAATTGCAGATCGGTCATCAAACCGGCCACTTCGATCGGATGCGAGAAATAGGGATCGCCGCTGGCGCGTTTCTGGCTGCCATGTTTTTGCACCGTGTAGACATAGGCACGGTTGAGCGCCGCCTCATCGGCGTCGGGTTCGTAGGTTTTGACCCGTTCCACAAGTTCGTATTGGCGCATCATGACAATGCCAATGTGCGTTGCACGCGGCCCGCCTGCAAGCGTTAAGAGCGCCTGCGCGCGCTTGCAGAAGCAATTTTTTTGAAGGCTCGGGGCAAAAAAATGGCCGGATCAGCAATTGGGGGCGCTGATCCGGCCGTATCGTTGCTTGAGCAGGGATGACGCTAAGCACCGAAGTCTATGGCCCGCTACGTGATCCTGCACCGCTTGATTGCCGAATCGAGAGAGAGGGGCCGGGAGTGTTGATATTGCGACTAAGTCGCAGTTGCAAGCGTAATTTGATAAATTTTGAAAGTTTTTTTGTTTTTCCCCTGTGAAACTTGATTATCGAGTGCGCGCGCCCCGCAAACGCCCATTTACAGCGCCGTGTGCACACCCTGTGTGGTCACGCGATAGGGGATCAAGCGCTGCGCGAAAAAGTGCGGGCGCAATGCCCCTTCGCTCAACTCCCGAGATCTAACGCCCCCCAATCAACTCCACGTGGCGCGCGGGGGCAGGCTCATCAAAATCGCATCAATATTCCCGCCGGTCTTCAAACCGAAAATCGTCCCGCGATCATAGACCAGATTAAACTCGGCATAGCGGCCGCGATATTCGAGCTGGCGCGCGACATCGTCATCATCAAACGCCTGGTTCATGCGTTTGCGCACCAGCTTGGGATAGATGTCGAGAAAGGCTTTGCCGACATCCTGGGTGAAGGCGAAATTGCGATCAAAGCTGGGATCATCGTCGCATTCGAGATGGTCGTAGAAAATCCCCCCAACGCCGCGGTGCACGTCGCGGTGGGGGATGTAGAAATAATCGTCCGCCCATTTTTTATAGCGTTCATAATAGGTCGGATTGTGCGCCATACATGCGGCGCGCAAAACGGCGTGGAATTCCTCGGTGTCATCGGCATGCGGGATCGGCGGATTGAGATCGGCCCCGCCGCCAAACCATGCGCTTTGCGTGGTCAGGAACCGGGTGTTCATATGCACCGCTGGCACTTGCGGATTGTGCATATGCGCGACCAGCGAGATACCGGTTGCGGTGAATTCGGGATGTTCGACGCTGGCGCCGTTGACCTGCGCGGCGAATTGCTGCGAAAACGCGCCGCGCACGGTGGAGACATTGACCCCGACCTTTTCGAACACCTTGCCCTTCATCAAGCCTTGAACCCCGCCGCCCGGGTCGTCATTGCCCTCTTCTTCGCGGCTCCACGTCGTGTATTCAAACGCCGCGTCCGATCCCGCTTCGCGTTCGATCGCTTCGAATTCGGCGCAAATCTGATCGCGCAGGCTCTCAAACCAATTTTTGGCGCGCCCTGTATGCGTGGCCCATTCGCTCATGCTGGTGATCCCTTCCCGTTTTCGCTGATGACCATGAACACTACAGCGTGTGTGTCAACTCAAATGGACACACCTGCCCGCCGCACCAATCGCTTCGGCGATGGTGCGAAGCGGGGTTGGCACATAGCCCCTTGCCAAACGCACATGCGGGCTGCAAATCAAAATCATGGTTCGCGTTTCGTTCCCTTCTGGTCATGACGC
>JABSPI010000143.1 GCA_013214365.1 Erythrobacter sp. | reverse complement strand
CGAGTGCGAATTTGGCTTCTTCGGCCCGTTCGCGGTCTTTGAAATCGGTCATGTTTGTCCCTTTGAAAATGGTATGTCTAAAATAGGTGCGCTGTCGCTGTCGGGCAAGCTTTCGCTCAGCCCATCGTCACCACCAACTTGCCCACCGCCTCGCGGTTTTCAAGCTTGGCGATCGCTTCGCCGGCGCGTTCGAGCGGGAAAGTTTCGGAGACCAGCGGGTCGATCTTGCCGGCTTTCATCAATTCGAACAATTCGGTCACTTGCGCGACGAATTTGGCCGGTTCGCGGGCGGTGAACGCCCCCCAGAACACGCCGCAAATGTCGCAGGATTTGAGCAAAGTGAGATTGAGCGGCATTTTGGCGATGCCAGCGGGGAAGCCGACCACCAGAAAACGCCCCTCCCATGCGATCGCGCGCAAGGCTGGCTCTGAATATTGGCCGCCGACAATGTCATAGACGATATTGGCACCGGTCGGGCCGCAGGCGGCTTTGAACGCATTGGCCAATTCTTTCGAGGCGCCCTTGTCCATCTCATCGCGCGGATAGATCACGACCTCGTCCGCGCCGGCCTGTTTGGCGACTTCGCCCTTGGCCTCGCTCGATACAGCGGCGACGACCCGCGCGCCGTAGGCTTTGGCCAGCTCCACCGCAGACAGGCCCACACCGCCGGCCGCGCCCAGAACCAGAACCACATCGCCCGGCTTGATATGGCCGCGATCCTTGAGCCCGTGGATCGTGGTGCCATAAGTCATCAGCAGCGAGGCGGCCTTTTCAAACGCCACGCCATCGGGAACCGGGAACATGCGGGCGGCGGGCACAATCGCCTTTTCGCGCAATCCGCCATTGCCAATGCCGGCCATGACGCGGTCGCCGACCTTGTAATTGTCAACGCCTTCGCCGACCGCTTCGATCACACCGGCCAATTCGCCGCCGGGTGAATAGGGGCGTTCGGGCTTAAATTGATACAGATCGCGGATCATCAACGTGTCGGGATAATTGATCGCGCAGGCTTTGACCGCGACCAGAACTTCGCCTTTGCCGGGGGTGGGCGTATCAATTTCGTCCAGAGTGAGCGTTTCTGGCCCACCAATTTCGTGGGTGCGGATGGCTTTCATTGCGTGTTCTCCCTCAAACTTGTGTTCCGGTCGTGACCCAGCTTTGGGTTGCGCCGCGTTTGTCCTCAAATTGTCCGATCGCGTCCTGATATTCCAGCGTCAGCGCGACCTCATCGAGCCCATTGATCAGGCAATGTTTGCGAAACGGATCGATGTCGAATGCGAAGCGATCCTGAAACTGGGTGGTGACCGTCTGCGTCTCCAGATCGACAGTGATCGGCGAGCCGTCTTGCGCAACCGTCATCAACCGGTCGATGGCGGCCTGCGGCAAGACGATGGGCAGGATGCCGTTCTTGACCGCATTGCCTGAGAAAATGTCAGAATAGCTCGGCGCAATCACCGCGCGAATGCCCAGATCGCCAATCGCCCAGGCGGCGTGCTCACGGCTCGACCCACAGCCGAAATTGTCGCCCGCAATCAAGATCGGGGCGCCGGCATAGGCGGGGTCGTCAAACACATTGCCGTCCTCGGCGCGGATGCTTTCAAACGCGCCCGCGCCCAAACCCTCTCGCGTGATGGTTTTGAGCCATTTGGCAGGGATAATGATGTCGGTGTCGATATTTTTGGCGCCAAACGGAATGGCGCGGCCCGACACTTGCGAAATCTTCTCCATCACCTGTTCCTCAATCGGTCTCGGGCGGTTCGCCCGATGGCGCGGTGTTGGACTGGTCCGCCCCGTTGGAACTGTCCTTGGGCTTGGTGAGGAAACGCTTGCCGGCATAAAGCAGCGCCGCGGCAATCGCCGCCGATCCGATCCCGATCGCGGCATTGCGCGCTTTGGTCGATTTGGGATTGTCGTCTTCTGGGGTGGTGTCGGTCATGGTCCGATCATGCTCCGCTTGTGGAAGAAGGGGGAAATGGGGTGATCCTGCTCAGGTCAATTCGCGCACATCGGCAAGCCTGCCTTTAACCGCCGCAGCGGCCGCCATTGCGGGCGAGACAAGATGCGTGCGTGCGCCCGGGCCCTGACGCCCGACGAAATTGCGATTGCTGGTCGAGGCGCAGCGTTCGCCGGCTGGCACTTTATCGGGGTTCATACCCAAACACGCCGAACAGCCCGGCTCGCGCCATTCAAATCCGGCATCGGTGAAAATCTTATCCAGACCCTCTTCCTCGGCCTGGCGTTTGACCAGACCGGAGCCGGGCACCACAATCGCCCAGCGCACGCCGGGCGCTTTGGTGCGGCCTTTGAGCACCGCGGCCGCGGCGCGCAAATCCTCGATCCGGCTGTTGGTGCAGCTGCCGATGAAGACGTTTTCGATTGCGACCTGCGTCATCGCAGTGCCGGGTTCCAGACCCATATAATCGAGGCTCTTGGCAGCCGCGATGCGTTTGCTTTCATCGGCGAAACTCTCAGGGGCAGGGACCGTGCCGCTGATCGCGATGACATCTTCCGGGCTGGTGCCCCATGTGACCGTGGGGGCGACATCGCTGGCTTTGATGGTGACCGATTTGTCGAACACCGCGCCGGCATCGGTGTGGAGGGTTTTCCAATAGGCGACCGCTGCGTCCCACGCCGCGCCCTTGGGGGCCATCGGGCGGCCTTTGAGATAGTCGAACACGGTCTCATCAGGCGCGATCAATCCCGCCCGCGCGCCCGCTTCAATGCTCATATTGCACACGGTCAAGCGTTCCTCGACGCTCATGCGCTCGAACACTTCGCCGCGATATTCGATGACATAGCCCGAGCCGCCAGCAGCCCCGATCACGCCGATAATGTGCAGGATCAAATCCTTGGCCGACACCCCTTCATGCAGCGCCCCTTCGATGCGCACTTCCATCGATTTGGACTGTTGCAGCAACAAAGTCTGGGTTGCGAGGACATGCTCGACCTCGCTGGTGCCGATGCCAAAGGCGAGCGCGCCAAGGCCGCCATGGCTGGCCGTGTGCGAATCGCCGCATACGATCGTGGTCCCGGGCAGAGAGAAACCCTGTTCCGGGCCGACCACATGGACAATCCCCTGTTCCGCATCGGCATCGCCAATATAGCGTATGCCAAAAGCGGGCGCGTTTTTCTCCAGCGCGGCGAGCTGCGCGGCGCTTTGCGGATCCTCGATTGCGATCTTGGCCCCGTTCGCATCGCGCCGCGCGGTGGTGGGCAAATTGTGATCGGGCACAGCCAGCGTCAATTCCGGGCGGCGCACCGGGCGACCGGCCACGCGCAAAGCCTCAAACGCCTGCGGGCTGGTCACTTCATGGACCAGATGGCGGTCGATATAGATGATCGCGGTCCCGTCATCGCGGGTTTCGACCACGTGATCATCCCATATCTTTTCGTACAATGTGCGCGGATTAGTGGTCATAATGGGTCTTTGCGGGGATCTGTTTTCAAGCGATGTTTGAACCCGATTAGCGGTGGGTTTCGTAAATTGGCAAGCTCCTCTGTAAAAACCATGCGTTTTGTCATGGAA
>JABSPI010000142.1 GCA_013214365.1 Erythrobacter sp. | reverse complement strand
CTCCTTTGCCGCGGCGAGGATTGTCTTGGCCGCCTCGTCAATTTGCTCGATCGTGGTGTAGCGGCCAAATCCCAGACGGATAGAGCTTTTGGCCTCAGAATCGGTGAGCCCGATCGCCTTGAGCACGCGGCTGGGCCGGCCCGATCCGCTGGCGCAGGCGCTGCCCGCGGAAAACATCACCTGCCGGCAATCGCTCATCAGCCGCGCAACATCGAGGCCTTGCTTGCGGATATTGAGATTGCCGCGATAGCGATGCGCCGCGCTGCCATTGAGGGTCCAATCATCGAACAGGTCGCGCGCGCGGGTCCACAGCGCATCGACATGCGCCGCATCCTCCTCCATCCGCGCCCCCGCCAATCGGGCGGCCGCGCCCATCCCGGCGATCAATGCAGGCGACAAGGTTCCCGATCGCAGGCCGTGTTCTTGACCCCCGCCGGTTTGCTGCTCGCTCAATTCCACCCCATCGCGCAGCCACAGCGCACCCACGCCCTTGGGCCCATGGAATTTGTGCGCGCTGATCGCGATCATATCGGCATTGGCGACCGGCATTTTGCCATAGGCCTGCACCCCATCGACCAGCATCAGCGCCCCCATCGCCTTGGCGCGGGCGGCCCATTGCTCGACCGGCTGGCGGGTGCCGATTTCGTTGTTGGCTTGCATCACCGCGATCATGCGCACGTCATCGCGGGGCAGGTTCTGCTCCGCATCGCACAAACCATCGCTTGTAACGGCGAGGATTTCATGCGCGCCCGCGGCCATAGCAGTGTCGCCGACCGCGGAATGTTCGATAGCCGAAAACGCAACCGCGCCCCCGCGCCCGGCGCTTCCCCTGATGGCGAGGTTGAGCGCCTCGGTCGCGCCGCCGGTGAAAATAACTTGCCCGCCAGATGGAAACAAGGCCGCGACGTGCTCGCGCGCCGCCTCAATCGCGGCGGCGGCTTGACGGCCAAGGCGATGGGACGAATGCGGATTGCCAAAGCCGGTACCACCGGGCCCATCCATATGTTTGAGCATCGCCTCGCGCGCTTCGGGCGCGAGCGGTGTGGTGGCCTGATAATCGAGATAGATCATAGAAGCGACCTCCACGCCTCAAGGAAGGCGTCCAGCTGGGCCGTGGTCGTGTTCCAACCAAGGCTGACCCGGATCGTGCGCGCGGCCACCTCATCGCTTAACCCGAATGCGTCGAGCACGCGGCTTTTCTTGAGCGTGCCGGACGAACACGCGCTTCCGGCTGAAACGGCAAAACCCGCCGCGTCGAGGCGGATCAGCAGCGCCTGCGCCGAGACCGAGGGGTGCGAGAGCGCAAAAATGTAATCGACCTGATCGCCAATGATCACGCGCGAGCCCGCCAGATCGCTGGCAAAGCCAGCACGATCCTTGGCAGTGGTGACCCAATCGCCCGCCTCCAGCGCGGCCGCCATGCCCAAAGCTGCGGGCACATTCTCGGTCCCCTGGCGATAGCCGCGTTCGTGCCCGCCGATCGGATGAAGCAGGTTGAAATCGCGCAGCAAAAGCGCGCCGACCCCGATCGGACCGCCAAATTTGTGCGCCGAAACCACCGCCATATCGGCATCAGGCAGGTCGATCTTGCCCGCGCTTTGTGCGCAATCGGACACCACAGATGCCCCGGTTGGACGGATGGTTGCGGCCATATCGCTGACCGGGTTGATCGTGCCGGTTTCCGAATTGACATATTGGACCGCGGCAATCGCATCTGAGTCAAAATGCGTGCCATCCGCGACCATTTCGGCATCGGGTGCCGCGCGGAACACCGCATCATGTTCGACCGCGCTGACGATCCGGCGGGTGGCCTTTGCCCGGTTGAGCGCGATCCACAGCGCCTCGCTCGCGCCGCTGGTGAAGATCACCTCGCCATCCCAACCCAATGCCGCCTTGATCCGCGCCCGCGCATCTTCGAGCGCATTTTTGGCTCGGCGGCCTTCGCCATGCGGGCTCGACGGGTTCGCCCACAGGTCAAACCCCTCCTCCATTGCCGCGCGCGCCTCGGGGCGAAGCGGCGAAGTGGCGGCGTGATCCAGATAGATGCGTTCGGTCATACAGCGATTTTTGCGAAACGTTCTCAATAATTTGCACGATGGCTTGGCCCTCTATATAGAGCCTCAATCCGCCCGCGCCACCCGGCCCGCCCCCGTTTCAAACCAATCCGCGTTTCAATCCGATCCGCGCTCCAGTCCAAAAGGTATCCGATGCCATCAGTCATCTTTCCCGGCCCAGAGGGTCGTCTCGAAGGCCGCTTTTCCCCGCCCCCNCGCCCGCGCGCNCCNGTGGCGATGATCCTGCATCCGCATCCCGAGGGTGGGGGCACGATGAATGACCGGATCGTGCAACGTTTGTACAAGACATTTTCGGACCGCGGCTTTGCCACTTTGCGGTTCAATTTCCGCGGCGTGGGTCGCTCACAAGGCTCCTTCGACAACGGCATTGGCGAATTGTCCGACGCCGCCAGCGCGCTCGATTGGGTGCAATCGATCCACCCCGAGGCGCAGCAGACCTGGGTCGCGGGCTATTCCTTTGGCGCGCTGATCGGGATGCAATTGTTGATGCGCCGGCCTGAAGTGCGCGGATTTATCTCGGTCGCGCCGCCGGCCAATATGTATGATTTCTCCTTCCTTGCCCCGTGCCCGGCATCGGGCATTTTCGTGCAAGGCGCCTCGGACACAGTGGTGCAGCCCAGCGCGGTGCAAAAGCTGGTCGACAAATTGCGCACGCAAAAGCACATCACCATCCATCACGACGAAATCCCGCGCGCCAACCATTTCTTCGAAAACGAAATGGAAGACATGATGAAGAGCGTGGACAATTATCTCGACTTCCGTCTGTCGCCCGATTGCCCGATCAAGTGATCCGCTAACGCGCCCCCTTCACCCCCTTTATTCGGTCACGGCCGCGATATAAGGGGGGCAGAAGGGAGGCGCCGGGAGCGGGCAGCGTTGAGGCAGCGTTGAGGCAACAGCGCGGCTCAATTCCACGGTGAATATACGCCTTGGCGGCTGCTTTTTCGCGCGATGCACGGATTTAATTCACCCTGCCCCAAACCGGTGAAAATCCGCCTACAACAATAAAATCTCTATATTTTAATAGGTTGCCTTTGCGAACCAGTCGCAATCGGCAACGCGATAGTTCTTGCCAGCCCGCTTTTCGTGTGGTCCCTTTTGCCTCCGGGGGCATGAGAGGAGAACTGTCATGAACTATGCAAGCACAGCGCGCCGGGCCAATCCGGCGGCGGCAATGGGCGCTTTGGGGGTGCCCGCCGCATTTGGCGCATTGCTGATCTTTGGGCTGGCGGTGGCGCCGGTCCTGCCCAAGCCAGATATGGGCCTGACGGGCGTTTTCGTACCCACTGAACCGATTGTCGAGCCACCCCCGCCACCCGAACCGGTGAGGGATCCGGTGGCGCAAAAATCGGCAAATACGCCCACACCAAAACCGGTCGCCCCCCCGCCAATGCCCACAGGGCCGATCGAAATCTCGCTGGGCAATAGCGGGCCGATCACGCTGGCCGATCCGGGCAATGGGCTGGGCCTTGATGCGCTTGGACCGATTGATATCGCGCCCATGCCATCGGGGGTGGAGCCGGTGGCAGCGGCCCCGCGCGGCGATCCGGGCAGCTGGATCAGCGACCGCGATTACCGCACATCATGGGTCAATCGCGGTTATGAAGGCCAGGCCGGCTTTGCATTGACGATCGATGCGCGCGGCCGGATCAGCGATTGCACCATCACCCGTTCCACCGGCTATGACGCGCTCGACCAGGCGACCTGCCGCCTGTTGCAACGCCGCGCTCGGTTCGAACCGGCCCGCGACAGCAGCGGCAATGCGATCGCCGGCCGCTATACCAGCACAGTCAATTGGACCATTCCGCAATAGCGGCAAAGCACCCCTCCCCGCTTGGTCTCACTCACTGCCGATCTGTTCGGCGCGATCAAGCGGGGATGTGCCATCCGCGGTCGGGATGGTCCAGATCAGGATATTGCCAAACGCAATCAGCGCCAAAATCACCATCAGCACCGGCCGTTTGATATCGCCCGTGCGGCGCCACAACACAAACGCCCCTGCCAACAGCGCCAGAGCCGCCAACATCAGCATCGAGAGCACCAGATCGGTCGACATCGCCGCTTTCCTTCTTTGAGATACCAAGGCGCTTAGCCACTGGAACATTTGCACGCGAACGTCTAGCCTTTGCCCTGCGCAACGCAAAGGAGGGATCAAATGGGAATTTTCAGTTCAATCAGCAATGCAATCTTCGGCTCGGACGAAGACGAAGCCCCGGCCGCGGCCGCACCGGCGGCTGATACACCGGCCCCGGCACCCGCCGCCAAACCAGCGCGCGCGTCAATCACCGCAGACGAGCTGGCAGCGCGGATCGGCAATATTCCGGGCGCGGACAAGCTCAATTGGCAAACATCGATCGTCGATCTGATGAAATTGGTGCGGATCGATCCGAGCTATGCCAATCGCAAGGAATTGGCGATCGAGATGGGCAATGCCGATTATTCCGGCACAGCCGAAGATAATATCGCTCTGCACAAAACCGTGCTCGCGAAAATGGCCGAAGAAGGCGGGATTGTTCCCGACGACCTGAAAGGCTGATTTTTTGGACGCGCGTGGCCAGCGCCGCCCGTGCCCCGCAATAGAACAGGTGCCCCGCAATACAAAACGCCGCGCAGCCTCTTTCGTCAGGCTGCGCGGCGTTTTATTTAAGATCGGGGTGTAGCTCTCCCTGGCTGTATCCGGCCCGCCTCAGCGCGACATCATGCCGGTCACGATCGAGCCGAGAATTCCGCCCAAAGCTGCGCCCCCGCCGCCACTGGCCGCTGCGTCCGCGCCGCCAGCACTTTTCGCGCCGCCAATCGCTTCCTTGGCCATGTAACCGGCCACCGCCATGGTCAGGATCGGCAGCATTTTCTTGAGCAGGCTCTCGTCATGGCCGGTCATCGCCGCGACCTCTCCAGTGACCGAACGGCTGACATCTTTGCTGCCGAAAATATTGCCCAAAATGGCATTGCCCGGATCGGTTGGCGTCGGGCTGGAGCCGAGCACCGCATCGAG
>JABSPI010000141.1 GCA_013214365.1 Erythrobacter sp. | reverse complement strand
GTCATTGCCGACACAGGTGAAGGCGATATCGGCACTGCGCGCGGCATCGGCCGGGCTGTCGGCGAAGGTCACGGCAAGGCCCTCTTCCGCCCATAATTCAGCCCATTTGCGGGCCCGGTCCGGCGAACGATTGTAAGCGGTGACGGTGTAACCGGCGCGCGCCAAATGCCCGGTCATCGGGCCGCCCATCACGCCAAGGCCGATAAATGCGATGTGTTTCGATCTGTCCATGGGCCCGGTGCCTAAAGACAATTGTCGCGCTTGCCAACGAAATCGATTTGCCCTTGGCGGCTAGGGAGGCTAGCGCGCGGGGCACTATGACAGCACAGACCAAAGCCATTGCTACGCCAGCCGATTTGACTCTCGACGACGTGCGCGCGGCCGCAGCCCGGATTAACGGCTCGGTCGTGAAGACGCCGATGATGCATTCGATCACGCTGTCCGAGATTACCGGCGCGGATATCTGGCTNAAATTTGAAAACCTGCAATTCACCGCCGCCTACAAAGAACGCGGTGCGCTCAACGCTTTGCTGCAATTGTCNGAGGAACAAAAACAGCGCGGCGTGATCGCCGCATCAGCGGGCAACCATTCGCAAGGCCTGTCCTATCACGGCACCCGTCTGGGCGTTCCGGTGACAATCGTGATGCCGCAGACCACCCCGACCGTCAAAGTGATGCAGACCGAAAGCGTGGGCGGCAATGTCGTTTTGCATGGCGAAACCTTTGACGAGGCCAGCGCCTATGCCAGCGAGCTGATGGTTGAGCGCGGGCTGACTTTTGTGCACCCATTCGATGATCCCAAAATTGCCGCAGGGCAGGGGACAGTGGCGCTCGAAATGCTCGAGGCCAAACCCGATCTCGATTGCCTGGTGACCCCGATCGGTGGGGGCGGGTTGATTTCGGGCATGGCCACAGTGGCCAAGACATTGAGCCCCGAGATCGAAATTGTCGGCGTGCAGGCGGCCTTGTTCCCCAGCATGTTCGCGCGTTTCCGCGGGGAGCAACGCGATTGCGGCGGCGACACTCTGGCCGAAGGGATTGCGGTTAAAAATCCGGGCGAGTTCACCTCGCAAGTGATCGCCGAGCGGGTGGATGACATCCTCTTGGTCGATGAACCGGCGATGGAAAAAGCGGTGGCCTTGCTGCTTCAGATTGAAAAAACCGTCGTCGAGGGCGCGGGCGCGGCCGGGCTTGCGGCGGTGCTGGCCAATCCGGAACGGTTTGCGGGCAAATCGGTCGGGCTGGTTTTGTGCGGCGGAAATATCGACACACGCTTGCTTGCCAATGTTTTGCTGCGCGATTTGGCCCGGCAGGGGCGTCTGGCGCGGTTGCGGGTCACTTTGCAGGATCGCCCTGGCGCTTTGTTCAAAGTGATGCGCTTGTTTGATCGGCACAATGTCAACATCATCGAAATCTATCACCAGCGGATTTTTACGACCCTGCCGGCCAAGGGGTTGATCACCGACATCGAATGCGAGGCGCGCGATGCCGAACAGGTTGAACAATTGGTCGCAGCCTTGCGCGAGGCGAAATATGATGTGCAAGTTGTCGAACTTAATTAGCGCATCTTAATCGCCCGTTTTCCCCCAATGCGGCGGAGCGCGGCGAGCCGGGGGCGAGGGCCGCGATAGCGACGGTGTGCGCCCAAGCTTTTCCAGGGAAATCTGTGTATTACTAGATATTTAACCGCTGCTTGGCAGGCTATATCGCGACGCGACCATGCAGGCGCGATGCCCGCTGATTGGGTCCGAATCGGTGCAGAATATGTGAGTCACTTGTGCAAAGTAACCGTTTATTCACCCTGTTTTGTGGTTAAAGGTCTTTTACCGAGGCCGCCAAGAAGGCATAAGAATGTCTTAACAGCGCTCTTTTTGACCCGAAACCAGAGGACTTTGCCAGACCCGTGACGGCGCCTATCCGTTTCCCCCGCTTTTTCGTGACCAGCCCGGCGCCGTGTCCGTACCTGCCGGGGCGCAGCGAGCGTAAGGTGTTCACCGAGCTTAAAGGCGCGCATGCGGATCAGCTGAATGAGGCATTGGGCCGGATCGGTTTTCGCCGCAGCCAAACGGTTGCCTACCGCCCCAGCTGCCTTGATTGTCAGGCGTGCGTATCGGTGCGCGTGGTTGCGGAGGAGTTCAAACCGTCAAGCACGCAAAAGCGCGAGCTCAAACGCAATCGTGATCTGGTGGTGAGCGAATGTCGCCCATGGGCAACCGATGAGCAGTTTGAGCTGCTGACCAAATATCTCTCGGTGCGCCACCCCGATGGCGGCATGTCGACCATGGATGAGCTCGATTATGCCGACATGGTTGAACACACCCCTGTGACCAGCACTTTGGTCGAATATCGCGAGCCCACCGATGATGGATCGCCGGGCAAACTGGTTGGGGCTTGTCTGACGGATCGTCAGGGCGATGGCTTGTCGATGATCTATTCGTTTTACGATCCCGATCATGGCGGCCGTGCTGGTCTGGGCAATTACATCATCCTTGATCATATTGCGCGCGCGGCCCAGAACGGATTGCCCTATGTCTATCTTGGCTATTGGGTCGATGGTTCGCCGCGCATGCAATATAAAGTGCGCTATCGCCCGCTTGAGCAGCTGACCCGGGAAGGGTGGCAGCGTATGGATGAAGCGGTTCAAAGCAGGCTGATTGCGGCGGCCACCGCGCCGCGTGACAAGTCCGACAAAGAGCTTAGCGGGGCTCGGGGCAAGGACGGGCAGCCCGTCAAATTTCCCAAGAGTTGATTGATTGCGACTTGTTCGGCTTTCCCTTGCTTTAGCAGCGGGGATCGCTGCGTCTGGCGCGCTGGCCAAGGAGCAGGACGCGCAAGCGCAGACAGACGAGACCGCCGGGATTGATGACACCGCGCGCGGGGCAAATTCGCCCCAGCAAGCGCCGCAATCGCCGCAAGCGCAGGCACAGCGCAGCGATCAGCCGGTTCGATCTGACACCTCCACCCCGCGCGCGCCCGCACCCTTGTCTGAGCCGCTTTCGCTTGATGCGCTGATCCCTGGATCAGCTGGCAGCGATGCTGCCGAATGGGCGGCGCAGGGTGTGGAGCGCGCGGCGTTGCCTCAGGCCCCGGCTCCATCCGTCCCCGCAAACCAGGCTGACGCGCCAGCCGGGCTTGAACCGGCGCTGGACGCGTCGCTCGAGAGCGAATTGTCGAACCCGCTTGCGGCATCGATCGCCGAACCCGCCACTGCCCCCGCTGCGGCATCCGATCTGTCCGAAGATATGCCAG
>JABSPI010000140.1 GCA_013214365.1 Erythrobacter sp. | reverse complement strand
GGATTGTCGACACGCTTTACGCGCTGCCTTTCACGATCTTTGTGATTTTGCTGATGGTCGCTTTCGGGCGCTCCTTGTGGTTGATTTTCGTCGCGATCGGCGCGGTCGAATGGCTCAGCATGGCGCGGATTGTGCGGGCCGGTGTGATCGGTTTGAAGAAACAGGAATTTGTCGAGGCGGCGGTGTCGCTGGGATACAGCCACACGCGGATCATCGTGAAACACCTGATTCCCAATGTTTTGGGACCGGTGATTGTGATCGCGACGTTGACTGTGCCTGCGGTGATGCTGCTTGAGGCGTTTTTGAGCTTTCTGGGGCTGGGCGTGCAGCCGCCCAATGCATCCTGGGGTGTGTTGATCAATGAGGGGCAGCAGAACATGGACATTTTCCCATGGCTTTTGATGTTCCCGGCCTTTTTCTTCGCGCTGACGCTGTTTGCGCTCAATTTCCTCGGGGATGGCCTGCGCGATGCGCTCGACCCCAAGAGCTCGAAGGACTGATCGATGGCGCTTCTAGATGTTCGAAACCTGTCGACCTCGTTCCATATGCGCAGCGGCATTGTGCGTGCAGCGCAAAATGTTGATTTGACGCTGGAGCGCGGCGAAACGCTGGGCATTGTGGGCGAATCCGGCAGCGGCAAATCGGTCACCTGCTATTCGATTATGCGGCTTATCCCGCAACCGCCCGGCCGAATTGAAAGCGGGCAAGTTCTGTATGACGGACAGGACCTGCTGACTTTGTCCGAGGCGCAGATGCGCGCGATCCGGGGCAAGAAGATCTCGATGATCTTCCAAGATCCGATGACNTCGCTCAATCCCTATCTGCGCATTTCAACGCAGATGATCGAAGCGATCAAAGTGCACGAGGATATCGACGACAAGGCCGCATTGCACAAAGCGATCAGTGGGCTTGAAGAGGTCGGTATTCCCGACGCGGCCAAGCGGGTTCTGAGCTATCCGCACGAATTTTCAGGCGGTATGCGCCAGCGTGTGATGATCGCGATGGCGTTGATCAATGATCCNGATCTGTTGATCGCTGACGAACCGACCACGGCGCTCGATGTGACAGTGCAGGCGCGCGTGCTCGANATCATCAAAGAGCGGCAAGAGCGTTTGGGCACTGCGGTCATTTTGGTCACGCACGATCTTGGCGTGGTGGCGGGCACGTGTGACAAGGTGCAGGTGATGTATGCCGGCCAAGTGGTTGAAAGCGGCACCACCGATCAGATTTTTTACAACCCCCAACACGCCTATACACGCTCGCTGCAAAAGGCGATTCCGTCGCTCAAGGAGAAGGACGAAACCCTTTACACGATCGCTGGCACACCGCCTGATCTGTCCAAGCCGATTGACGGGTGCGCTTTCCACCCACGCTGTCCCTTTCCCAAGCTTGAGGCCGGCCAGAGCGGCCCGCCGCAATTGGTCGAATTGGGTGATGGGCATTGTGTGCGCCAATGCGGCGAATGCGACCGCAGCATGCCGATCGAGGATTTGTTGGCCAAAGAAGTCACGGAGAATGCGGCATGAGCGAACCGGTGACACCCAATACCGCGGATGCGGCGCATGAGCCGTGCGACAAAGACGGCTTTCTCGTGCTGGACAATGTGGAACAGCATTTCGATCTGGGCACGCATTTCTTCACCCGCCAAAGCAAGGGCGTGGTCCGCGCCGTGGATGGCATTTCCTTGTCGATCCGCAAGGGCGAGATTTTGGGCATTGTCGGGGAATCGGGCTGTGGCAAGACCACGCTGAGCCGGACAATCATGCAATTGTTGCGGCCCACTGCGGGGCGCATCTTCCTTGAGGGTAAGGAATTGAGCGCGCTCAGCGATGCCGATGTGCGGGCCGAACGGATCAACTTCCAGATGATCTTTCAGGACCCCTATGCCTCGCTCAATCCGCGGCTCACTGTGTTCACCACATTAAGCGAGGCGATCGGAACCCGGCACCCCGACCTCAAGGGCGAAGATTTGCGCGCCAAAGTGGTGGAATTGATGCGCACAGTCGGCCTCAACCCGGCGCAAATGAACCGCTATCCACACGAATTTTCCGGCGGTCAGCGTCAGCGTGTGGCGATTGCGCGGGCATTGGCCCCTGAACCCAAATTGGTGATCGCGGATGAGCCGGTATCAGCGCTCGACGTGTCGATCCAGTCGCAGATTTTGAACCTGCTCAAACGGTTGAGCGCCGAGATGGAATTGACGATGATCTTCGTCAGCCACGACCTGTCGGTGGTGCGCTATATCGCGGACCGGATCGCGGTGATGTACCGCGGCCAAATCATCGAATTGGGCAGCGCCGAGGCGATCGTTGATGATCCGCGCCATATCTACACCAAGGCGTTGATGAGCGCGATCCCGTTGCCCGATCCCAAACGCGAACGCTCGCGCGAGCGGATCTTGCTTGAAGACGAACCGGGCGGCGCCCCGCAAGAGGATGCCGCCACGGCTGAAAATGACGGGCTTGAAGAAGTGGTGCCGGGCCACTTTGTCTCTGCGCGCAGCTTTGATCGCCGGATCAAAACCGCCTAGCGGGCGCGCACGTCCCACCGCCCATCTCCACCAGCGCAAGCCGCCCCGTCAGGGCTGGCCCAGCATGCGCAGGTGATAATCGTGAGCGCCAAATTGCGCGTCGATCGCAAGCAGGCGCTTGTGATAATGGCTCACGCTGAGTTCGTCGGTCATGCCGACCCCGCCATGGGTCTGGATTGCGGCCTCGCCAATGGCGCGGCCCAACTTGCCCGTTTGACCTTTGAGGATCGCGATATCGCGCTGGGTCGCGGCGCCGCTTTGCGCCAAAGCGGTGGTGTAAACCAATGTCGCGCGCGCTTTGTTATAAGCGATTTTCATATCGGCCAGCCGGTGGGCGACCGCTTGGAAAGTGCCGATTGGCACTCCGAATTGTTTGCGCGTTCCGGCATATTCGCCGGTGATATCGAGCAGCGCCCCCATCGCGCCGACCGCTTCGGCGCATTGGGTGATGATGGCATGGTTGATAATCCGCGTGAGCGTGTCACCCGCATCGCGGTGGAGCACGCAATCATCGGCAATGGCGACCGCGTTGAACGCGATATTGGCGGCGCTGCGCCCGTCAATTGTGGTGTATGTGCGCCTCTCGATCCCCTCGGCATTCCCCTCAACCAGCAAGAGCGCCAGCGGACCATTATCGCCGAGCCGGGCGGCCACCACCACAATATCGGCCTCGCCCCCGGCAATCACCAGTCGTTTTTCACCGGTCAGGCTGAACCCGTCCGCGCTGGCGGTTGCGGTGAGGCGGATCATGTCCGGATTGGCCGTGCCGCTGCCCTCTTCATAGGCGAAGGCCGCGCTCGCCTCGCCCGCGATTATCCGCTCCAGCCACCGGCCTGCGCGCGCGCTGTCGCTGGCGGCAAGAGCGGCGCCTGCAAGCATGATCGTGGTGGCAAACGGTTCGACCGAGAGGTGTTCGCCGAGCAATTCGGCCACCGCCATGCAATCCGAAATCGTCCCGCCAAGTCCGCCTTGGCTCTCGGCGAAGGGGAGAGCGAGCAGGCCAAACTCGGCGAATTGCTGCCACGCCTCGCCCGACCATGGCTCCGCGCCGCGCACCACCTTTTGGCGGGTGTCGAAATCGTAGCTTTTCTCAAGATATTTGCTGACGCCATCGCGCAGCATTTCTTGTTCCTGGGTGAAGCTGAAATCCATGTGATTAGCCCCCCACTGCGGTGCGGGCGATCAGGTCGCGTTGCACTTCGTTGGAGCCGGCATAGATCGTGGTGGCGCGGCTGTTGAGGTAGAG
>JABSPI010000014.1 GCA_013214365.1 Erythrobacter sp. | reverse complement strand
GATCCAGACGCAGCCGACGATTCCGCCGCCTGCCCCTCCGGCATTGGTTATTCCGCCGCCTGCCCCGGTTGCACCGCCTCCGCCATCCTTGGCGCGTGGAGCCACGACCCGCAACGAGCGGCGCTGGGCCTCGCGGATTCAGGAAAACTACCCCTCACGTGCTATTCGTGAGGAAGTGGAAGGCACCGTGGGTGTCCGCGTGACCGTGACCACAGAAGGTCGGGCAGCCAATTGCCAGGTGACCCGCTCAAGCGGATCGAGCGTGCTCGATCAGGCTGCATGTCGCGGAATGGAACGCTATGCTCGGTTTAATCCGGCTCTAGATGCGGCCGGAAATGAAACATCCGGCTCGTATTCGACGTCGATCACATATCGTTTGAACTGATGAAATTTGAGAGGTTCCCGGCCAGAAATTGGGTCGGGACCCCGGGGACAATTTTTTTAAAGGACTTTTCGCAATGAACGCTACCTATCTCTTGGCAGCTGCTGCCATCGACACCGAAGCACCGGCCAACCAGTTCGGTTTTGTAGAAGCTATGAAAACCGGTGGTCCGGTCGCCTGGGCCATCCTTGGCGTGATGATCATCATGTCGGTTGGCTCGTTCTACATTCTGTTCACCAAATATTTCGAACAGAACAAAGTGATGCGCCAATATAAAGGCGTGGCGAGCACGTTCTGGCGCGCTGGCAGCCTCAAAGAAGGCGCTGCCAAACTGGAGAAGAACAGTGCATGGCGCCAGATCGCTGACGATGCGATCATCGCTCAGGAAAAGCACGGCAAGATGACCGACCAGCTCGAAGCGCATGATTACATGCACGGTTCGCTGCAGCGTTCGGAAGATTCGATCAATTACTCGCTGTCGGGCGGCCTGCCCTTCCTCGCATCGGTCGGCGCAACCGCACCGTTTATCGGTCTGCTGGGCACGGTGATCGGGATCTACCGCGCTCTGATCAATATCGGTATTTCGGGTTCGGCATCGATCGACAAGGTTGCTGGTCCGGTTGGTGAAGCGCTGATCATGACCGCGATCGGTCTGCTTGTGGCTGTGCCTGCTGTGCTTGCGTTTAACTGGCTGCAATCGCGCAACCGTCGCATCGCCGAATTGCTGAACAGCTTCTCGACCGACATCCTGGCTTACATCAGCTCGGACGGCGCCGTGAAGCCGGCAGTGACCGCCGCTCCTGCAGCCAAGCCCGCTGCTGCGAAGCCTGCTGCTGCCAAAAAGTAAGTCTGTTCGGGCGGCCGGGAGACACCATCGGCGTCTCCCCCCGCCCCAACGGCTTCACTTCGCAACGGCGTTGACCTTCGGGAAACAATGCCGCGGCTTTTGAGAGTAACGCTCAACTTTTGAGCAGATAGGGAATTCACAATGGCGATTTCGATGGGAGGGGGGGAAACCCCCATGTCGGAGATCAACACCACGCCTTTGGTGGACGTGATGCTGGTGCTCTTGATCATCTTCCTCATCGCGGTTCCGGTTGCGATCCAGACGATCGAGAAGCTCGAGATTCCAGTGTTTGAATCGGTGGAATCGAAGGACAAGGTCGAAAACCTGCAGCTGACGATCACCACGACCGATGCCGCCGGCAACACCGCCGGGACTCTGCGGTCGGGCTACACCGGCGCGACGCGGACAGGCGAATGCCGCATCTATTTCAACAATATCGTACCGGTCACTTCAGAAGAATTGTACGATCAAGGCTTTGCCAAGCTCGACGCCATCGTTCAGGCCTATCCTGGCGGTGCCGAAGCGATCATCAACGATCCGGAAGCCATTCCGCAGGTGCATATCCGCGCCGACAAGGAGGCACCGTGGCGTTGTGTTGCAGGTGCGATCTTCAACATCCAGCGCGCTGGTTATCCGACGGTTGGGTTCATTTCCAACCCGGTTGAGCCCGGCATCTAAGCGTCCGCGAGAGACTAAGGAGTAACTGATATGGGTATGTCCGGAGGCAAACTCGACGGCGAGCCGATGCTCGATATGAACATGACCCCGCTGATCGACGTTTTGCTCGTTCTGCTGATCATGTTCATCATCACCATCCCGGTGGCCACCCACTCGATTGATATCGATCTGCCGCAAGGCAATCCGCCGCCGACCGATATTATTATCGATCCGATCAAAAATAAGCTGGTACTGACCGCGGGTGATCAGATTCTGTGGAATGCCGAGCCGATCAGCCAGGGCCAGCTGGTGACGCTGTTGGAAGAAACGCTCACCGTCGAGCCAGAGCCCGAATTGCAGTTCGAGCCCGAGGCCAATGCGAGCTACGATCTGTCTGCCAAAGTGCTGCAGATCATCAAAGGTTCGGGTGTGACCAAGTTCGGGTTTGTCGGAAACGAGAAATATCGCGTTTTTGGCAAAGGCGAATAAAGCGCTGCATCGAACCAATTTCGGGGCCACACCCCCGAGCAAGAACGCCGCGGGAAACCGCGGCGTTTTTTGTGTGCGGACCATGCGCCGGCGCGCCTATTCAGCAGGGGAAATCCACGCATTGCCACTGTGACAATCGAATAGGTCCTGAACCACACACCCGTACGCGTTAGGCAACCTATTGCTTTTGCTATACAATCCTTTGGTGCATCCGGCCCCTAACCGGATCGCAGACAAAGGAGATGTGGATATGCCTCGCAAGATTACCCGTCCCAATATGTATGCGCCCAAGCAATCACGCGCGATGGGCAACATGAATGTCACCCCGTTTATCGACGTTTTGCTGGTGCTCTTGATCATGCTGATCATGGCGGTGCCGATCAAAGTCCACGAGACGACGATCGATTTGCCCGGTGAGCCGATCACCCCCCCGCTCGCAATATTGGAGCAGAACACGGTCGGTATCACAGCGCAGGATCAATTGCTGTGGAACGGCGACCGTGTAACCCGCGAACAATTGCGCGTGCAGGTCGCCGCCGCCAGCGCCCGGCCCGACGAACCGTTGCTGCGCTTTGAGCCCGATGCGCTCGCCAGCTACGATGCTTCGGCCCGCACAATCGTGTTGATCAAGGAAGCCGGCGCGACCCGCTTCGCCTTTGTCGGCAACCATCGCTATGCCGCGTTTGACGCGCAATAGGTAGCGATCAGCCCCATATGGGCGAGGTGGGCAATGCAGTGCGAGCGATGCGGTGCTGTGCTGCTAGACAGAAGATCGCACAGCAGAGCAAAGCGGATCGCTAGTCGTCTTGCGGCCAGCCCGCGTCGATGGCATCGATCCGCATCGCCTCGCCCGCAAGGCTCTCCGCCTCGAGCAGCAATTCGTCATCCACCTCGCCTTGAGGGACCGATTCGCGTCCGATCATCGTCATCACCGGCACGGCCAGCGGGCTGACCCGTTCCAGCTCGACATGCACCAGCTCGCGCTGTGACCGCTCGAGCAAATCGGCCAGCCGCCCGACATCGGTCATCCGCGCCCGCGCATCGGCCCAAGCGGCCTCGATCAGGACATGGTCGGGCTCATACTTCTTGAGCACGTCATAGATGAGGTCGGTTGAGAAGGTGACCTGTTTGCCCGTCTTGCGCTTGCCCGGATGCTGGCGCTCGACCAGCCCGCTGATCACCGCCACCTCGCGAAACGCGCGGCGCAGCAAGTGGCTTTCGGTCACCCAATCGGTGAATTCATGCGTCAGTATATCGGGCGAAAGCAGCGGCACCGGATCATCCACCGGCTTCAACCCCCACACCGCAAGGCAATAATCATTCGCCACAAACCCGCCCGGCATCAGGCCCCGGCTTTCCATCCGCCGCGTGATCAACATGCCCAGCGACTGGTTCGCATTCCACCCCTCAAACGTATAATAGACCGCGTAATGTTTGCCGCCGCGCGGAAAGGTTTCGACCAGCAATTCGCCCGGCTTTGGCAGGCGGCTGCGATAATCCTGAACCTCGAGCCATTCGCGCACATCATCGGGCAAACGCCCCCAACCTGCGCGGTCGTTGAACATGTCCTGCACACGGGTGGCCAAATGGGTGGTGAGCGGCAGACGCAGCCCCCCGTAAGAGGGGATGGTGGCGCTTTTCTTGGAGGCGCGCACGATCAGGTCCATATCCTTGATCGCCTCGACCTCGAGGCTCATCCCGGCGAAGAAAAACGTATCCCCCGGTGCCATTTGCGCGGCGAAACGCTCCTCGACCTTGCCCAGCTTGCGGCCATTTTTGAACCGCACGCTGAGCATTTCAGCGTCCACGATAATGCCCGCATTCATCCGGTGACGCTGCGCCTGATTGGGATGGGCGAGCCGCCAGGTCCCATCTTTCAAGCGGATAATCCGTTTGAACTTGTCATAGGCTTTGAGCGCGTAGCCGCCATTTTCGACAAATCGCAGCACACGCTCAAACACCGCGCGGTCGACCCACGAATAGGCCAGCGCGGATTGGATTTCGCCGAGCAATACATCCTCGTGAAAGGGCCCCGCACACGCGCAGGCCATCACATGCTGGGCCAGCACATCGAGCCCGCCCGCACGGAAATCCTCGCCATCGCGCTGGCCTTCATCGACCGCATCTTTGGCCGCCATCGCTTCGAGAAATTCGAACCGATTGCCCGGCACGAGCAGAGCGCGGCTGGCCGTGTCGAGCCGGTGTCCCGCGCGCCCGATGCGCTGCAACAGGCGCGATGACCCCTTGGGCGCGCCCATTTGCACAACCAGATCAATATCGCCCCAATCCACCCCAAGATCGAGGCTGGCCGTGCACACCAAAGCGCGCAATTGCCCCGCCGCCATCGCATCCTCGACCTTGCGCCGCGCCTCTTTTGACAGGCTGCCGTGATGCACCCCGATCGGCAGATTGTCCTCGTTCGCCTCCCACAGGCATTGGAAAATGAACTCGGCCAGAAACCGGGTGTTGGTGAACACCAAAGTCGTGCGGTTCTGCTGGATCGCGGTGTAAAGCTGCTCCACCGCCCAGCGCCCGGCATGCCCGCCCCATGGCACGCGCGCGCCATCGGGCAAGAGGATCTCGACCTCGGGATCGGCACCTTCCTCGCCCAGCACCAGGTCTGCCGCGGCAATTTCGCCGGTGCCATCGGCGCCTTGCGGGGCGAGCCATTCCTGAAAGGCGAGCGGGTCGGCCAAGGTCGCGGACAAGGCCACGCGCTGACAATCGGGCGCGATCGCGCCAAGCCGGGCGAGCGCCAAAGCCAGCAGATCGCCGCGCTTGCCGGTGGCAAAGGCGTGCACCTCGTCCACCACCACCCGTTTGAGCGTCGCAAACAGATCGGCGCTCTCGGGATAGGACAAGAGCAGCGAGAGGCTTTCAGGGGTTGTGAGCAGGACATTGGGCGGCGCGGCGCGCTGGCGCTTTTTGCGATCAGAGGAGGTGTCGCCGCTGCGGGTTTCGACCGTGATCGGCAGGCCGATTTCCTCGATCGGGGTGAGCAGATTGCGCTTCACATCATGCGCCAGCGCTTTCAACGGTGAGATGTAGAGCGTGTGAAGCCCTTCGGGTGCAGCGCCGCCATGGGAGGGCGCAAAATCGCATAAAGTCGGCAGGAAACCCGCCAATGTCTTGCCCGCACCGGTATCCGCGACAAGCAGGGCATGGCGCCCTTTGCGCGCCTTTTCGAGCATGTCGCACTGATGCCGCCTGATCCGCCAGCCGCGCGCATCAAACCAGTTTTGAATTTCAGGCGGGATATGCCCTGCGGCATTTGGGTTGGCGTTCACTCTGGCAAAGATGGCGCGCGCACGCCGCGCGCGCAAGTGCACTTTTCGCGCCGGCTATGAGCACGAACGCACAAGGATCACAAAAGCGAAGAGATAGAAAATGCCGTAGGATTTGATCGGATAGCGTTTGAAAAACCGCACCACCGCGCCGCCGAACATCTGTTCAAGCTCGGTTGGATCGCCGCCAGTGCCGGTGGGGCTGCGCGGGCCCGGCGGGCCAGACTGACCGAGCTCCAAAGGTCTTTGGGCCTCGGGGATGTAGCCGCCCGCATGGCTCCATTGCGCGTTTTGATCGGGGTCAAGGCCGGGCTCAAGTGCATGCGGGGCATCGTAATCCTGCTCTTGCGGCCCGTCGTAGCTGGGAATGTAACCACCGCTATGTTGCCATGGCTCTGGCGCGAAAGACCCGGCCACGGGTGCGCTGTCAAGCTCGATCGCCCCGGTTTCCCGCTTGGCTTGGTCCGTTTTCGCCTTATCTGGCTCGGCCTCAGGTGAAAGCTCAAGCTCTGCGGTCAGGAACAGCGCCCGATCGCGCGCCGACGCCAGATCAGCAAAAGCCGAAATCCGCGCTGTGGCGGGATTGATCTGCGCTCGCTTGGCCTCATAGGCGGCATGGATTGCTGCCTTGTCGGCGCTGGGCTCCATCTCCAGCACGGACCATGGCCATGGGCGCGGCGAGGTGTGGCCCGGCTCAGTGCCCAACGCTTTCCCCGCGCTCAAGGCCCGAAAGCGCAAGCTGCTCATCGATTTGCGCCATCAACCGCTCGAGCCCCTCTGGCGTATCGCTTTCTGCACGCGCAACCAATACGTCCTGGGTGTTCGAGGCGCGCAGCAACCACCAACCATCCTTGGTCGAGACGCGCACACCGTCAGTGGCGTTGACCTCCTCCACTTCGGGTCCGGGATTGGTGGCCAAACGCTCGCTCACCTCAGCGATAGCGGGGAATTTACGCGCCTCGTCGACTTGGAAGCGCATTTCGGGCGTGTTGAGCATTTCCGGGATAGCGCCGCGCAATTCGGTCACCGATTTGCCCAGCCGCGCGCTGGCGGCGAGCAAGCGCACACCGGCATAGAGCGCATCATCAAACCCGTAATATTCGTCGGCAAAAAACACATGCCCGCTCATTTCGCCAGCCAAGGGCGACGCTGTTTCCTTCATTTTGGATTTAATCAGCGAGTGTCCCGTCTTCCACATCAGAGGGTTACCGCCAAGCTTGGCGACATGGTCGAACAGCACGCGCGAAGCCTTCACATCGGCGATAATTGTCGCCCCGGCATGCTTTTCATCCCCACAACTCAGCAAATCTTCGGCGTAGATCATTAACAATTGATCGCCCCAAATCACCCGCCCTTCGCCATCAATTGCACCGATCCGATCACCATCTCCGTCAAAAGCCACTCCAAAATCGAGTCGCTTCTGCGCGACGAGGCGGCGCAAATCGGTCAAATTCTCTTCGACTGTCGGATCGGGGTGATGGTTTGGGAAATGTCCGTCTATTTCAGTAAACAACAAATGATGCTCGCCCGGGAGGCGCGCAGCAAGCGCCTCGAGAGCGGGGCCAGCGGCGCCGTTACCGGCGTCCCAACCCACTTTGAGCGAGGAGAGCGCAGCGGTGTCGACACCAGCGAGCCCGGCAAGCATGCGCTCGACATAGGCAGCCATAATGTCGCGCGACGTGACCGTGCCGGCCCCGTCCTCCCAATCGCCCGCCGCACCCAATTGCCCGAGCTGGGCGATGTCCGCCCCAAAAAACGGACGGCCCTGAAATACCATTTTGAAGCCATTGTAATTGGGGGGATTGTGGCTGCCAGTTATCTGAATGCCGCCATCTATCTCTTCGCTTGAGGCTTCGGCGTAATACAGCATCGGGGTCGCGCCCAAACCAATGCGCACCACATCGCAGCCGCTCGCAGTCAAGCCTTCAACCAGAGCGTGTTCGAGCATAGGCGAGCTGATCCGTCCGTCATAGCCAACCGCGACTGTGGCCGACCCGCCGTCCTTGGCCCGGCGCAGCAAAGTGCCAAAGCCGCGTCCGATCGCGCGCGCATCGTCAGCCCCCAGCGTTTCTCCAATAATCCCGCGAATGTCATATTCGCGCAGCACAGTGGGATCGAAAATGTGAGCCATATTGTTCATTCCTATCAAACTTGTCTGTGCCTTGCTCAAGGGTAGCCTTGGCAAGAGCGCATCCCTTAGCCCGGGGCCTCCTGACCAAGCCCCCCAGCAATAGGGCCCTTTGACAATGGGCCCTATGACACAAGGGATATTGCAATTGTGCGACCCTATCTCGTGCGGACGGGGATTTGTGTTCTATTCGGTTCGCTCTGGATCGGTTTCATCGGGACCCGGCGCGCTAGGCGGCAACTCCGCCAGCAGCAGGTCGCGCGCATCATTGGCTTGGTGCACTTGCGCATTGCTGCCGCCGCGATCGGGGTGAACCACAGCGATCAGGCGTTTATGCGCAGCAAGGATTTGCGCGCGGTCAGCACCGCGCTCAACCTTGAGCAGATCGCGCGCATTGCGCAGCGCTTGCGACCGGCTGGGCGGCCCATCCATATATTGCCACGGCCATTTGCCCAGCGCCCAGCGGCACAGCACGCAAACCAGCGTCAGCAAAACAGCAATCTTAAGCAGCATCAGACCGGCTCCGTCTTGGGCTTGGCGCGGACAAACTCGGGCAAGTTTAGCGCCTTGAGCAAAGCGCGCAATTCCTGACGCGCGATCAAATGGCTGGTGCCCAATTCACCCAAATGCCCCTTGTCGAGCAAAGTCAGCCCCGAGGGGAACAATTCGCGGTAGATCACCCGCTCGGACAGGCCATGCGTGACCCGAAAGCCCACCCGTTTGGCCATCTCTCCCAGAGCCTGCTCAATCCGGATCATATTGCGCGCCTCGGTGTGACCGGTGCGGTTGCGCACCACGATCCAGTCCATTTCAGGACGCTGGTCCTCGATCGTTGCTTTGCTGCGGCGCATCCGCGCCTCCCAGATCAATTCGGCGAAGAAGGACAATTTGCGGACCTTGAAATTTTCAGGGTCAACCTGACCGATCAGATCGAAATCGACAAAACTGTCATTCATCGGGGTGACCAGAGTGTCGGCCAGCTCAACCGCCGCGCGCGCCAAAGGATCATCGCGTCCCGGATTGTCGATGATCAGAAAATCGCAT
This sequence comes from Erythrobacter sp., assembly GCA_013214365.1. Classification (GTDB taxonomy): domain Bacteria; phylum Pseudomonadota; class Alphaproteobacteria; order Sphingomonadales; family Sphingomonadaceae; genus Erythrobacter. Next base: position 3,371 of record JABSPI010000014.1, on the reverse strand, counting down.
TCCTGCTCCATCCGGCGGATCGTATTGCGCAATTGTTCAGGGGTGGTCTGGGTGAACACTTCGCAAGCCGGCGTGGGCAGCTCAAGTTCGCGGCGTTGCATCGTGCGGAAACGGTTTTCCATGTAACGATGGGTGGTGCGCTGGCGCGGGTCGAGATCGAGCACGCTGACATGCGCGCCCAGATAGGACAGCGCCACCGCGATATGCACCGCAGTGGTCGATTTGCCCGTCCCGCCTTTTTCATTGGCGAACACGATCCGGTGCGCAAAGCCCGAACGCTTTGCAAGGGCAGAGGGATCGGACGGCTCGGGTGTGCCTGCCCCCGGTGAAGCGGCGGCAGAGCCCGTGGCTGTAAGCGCAGAGCGGGCGGTGGCGGCGCCTTTTGAACCACCTCGGGACGCAGAATTGCGGGTCATCAAAGCATTCTTTTGCACGCCGCGGCCTGCTGGGCGTTGGCGAATGGGAAACTAGGGGCTAAGCGGGCGCAACTTTATCGGAGGGACATAACCCGTGCAAACTGTGCACACGCTCGATGTGTTGAGAAAACAGATCGCAAATCTAAGAGATGCGGGCAAGGGGAGACCGGCAACAATCGCTCTGGTTCCCACTATGGGCGCGCTGCACGAGGGGCATCTGACGCTGGTTCGGCGTGCGCGCGAACATTGCGACCATGTGGTGACCTCGATCTTTGTCAATCCGACCCAGTTCGGGCCCAATGAGGATCTCGATGCCTATCCGCGCGATCTGGAGAGCGATGCCGCGCTGCTCGAACGCGACGGATGCACGGTTTTATGGGCCCCGTCGGTGAGCGAAATGTACCCCCAAGGTCCAGCCAATTTCGTCACCAATCTCACCATTAAGGGGATCAGCGAGGGGCTGTGCGGTGCGGCGCGGCCCGGCCATTTTGACGGCGTTCTGACTGTGGTGTGCAAATTGTTCAATCAGGTCCGCCCCGACATGGCATTTTTTGGCGAGAAGGATTGGCAGCAATTGGCGCTGATCCGGACCATGACGCGCGATCTTGATCTGGTCCAGCCGCCGGCAGAGGCGGTGATCGGGGTGGCGACCGTGCGCGAAAGCGACGGGCTCGCCATGTCGAGCCGCAATCGCTATCTCTCGCGCGAAGACCGCACGAAAGCGGGCAATCTGCCGCGATTGATGAAACAGGCGATTGCCGCGATAGAAGCCGGCGGCAATGTGGCCGATACGCTCGGCACATTGGAAACCGAATTGGTTGCGGCCGGTTTTGCCAGTGTTGACTATGCGGTGTTGGCGGATGCAGCTACGCTGGCGCCATTGGCGCGGCTGAACGGTCAGGCGGCGCGCCTCTTGGTGGCAGCCCGGATCGGCAGCGCGAGGTTGATCGATAATATGGCGGTGGGCACGTAAACCGGCAGGGGATGTAAATGGCGCTGTTGAAACATTTTTGGGGTTCGCTGATCTTCACCGCGATCTGCCTTGGATTGGGCGGATGGTATGGGTGGGAGACCAGCGGCACGCTTGAGGGCATGCTGTCGGTCTTGTGGATCTGCGCGGTGCTGGCGGTGCTCGAAGTGTCGCTCTCCTTTGATAATGCCGCGGTCAATGCCTCCGTGCTCAAGGATATGGATCCGGTCTGGCAACAAAGGTTCCTGACCTGGGGGATTGCGATTGCGGTGTTCGGGATGCGGGTCGTGTTCCCGATCATGATTGTCATGGTCGCGGCCAATCTCGGGCCGATCGACGCCATTTCGCTCGCGCTGAGCGAACCGGCGCAATATCAACGCATAGTCAGCGATGCCCATATCGGCCTGATGGGGTTTGGCGGGGCGTTTTTGGGCATGGTCGGATTGAGCTTCTTTTTCGACCCTGACAAAGAGCTCGACTGGATCAGCGTGGTCGAGCGGCCGCTGGCCAAAGTGGCCGATCTCGAAGCGCTTTCGATCGGGCTGGTGCTGATCGCCACTTGGGCGACATCGACCATGCTAGCCGATGACGATGCGCTGACCTTTATCATCGCTGCGATAGGCGGCCTGTTGACCTTCCTTGCGGTTGAAATTGTCAATCACGTGCTCGAACCGCCCACCCCTTCTACCGGCGATGTGGCCAAAGCCGGCTTTGGCGCGTTTCTCTATCTCGAAGTGCTCGATGCAAGCTTCTCGTTTGACGGGGTGATCGGCGCCTTTGCGCTGACCAACAATCTGATCATTATTGCGATCGGTTTGGGAATTGGCGCGATGTTTGTGCGCTCGATGACGATCTTCCTCGTACGCCAGGGCACGATGTCGCAATATCGCTATCTCGAACATGGCGCGTTTTATGCGATCCTCGCGCTGTCGGTGATCATGTATATCAACACTTTTGCCCATATCCCCGAAGTGATCACTGGGTTGATCGGAGCAACGCTGATCGGGGTTGCGTTCTGGTCGTCAGTGCGCGCCAACCGCGCGGAAGAAGCCAATGCCGACCGCGGCCCGGCCGAGACGAGCGCATCTTAAGCGGGTAAAAGCGGGGCGGATGAAGCTGGCGCTTGACGCCATGCGGGCAATGGTGGCAATGGCATCGCCGCACGAGCGGGCGGGTATAGCATAGTGGTAATGCTCCAGCCTTCCAAGCTGGCTAGAGGGGTTCGATTCCCCTTACCCGCTCCAACTCTCCGGCCCGGATGTGAAATGTATGAAGGCCCGGCGGCCTGTGGCATCCGTGCAGCCTGTGCTGGGCGATGCGCTGGGCGATGCACTGCGCGCGCTGGCTCAACTTTTGCTTTTGCCCACACTACACAAAACATGCTTGCATTGTGCAACGCAACGTATAGCTGCCTTGTCATGCGCAAACTGACCCATCTTGAACGGCTCGAAGCCGAAAGCATCCATATTTTCCGCGAGGTTGTGGCCGAGGCCGAAAATCCGGTCATGCTCTATTCGGTGGGCAAGGATTCCTCGGTCATGCTGCACCTCGCGCGCAAGGCCTTCTACCCCTCGCCGCCGCCCTTCCCGATGTTGCACGTGGCCAGCGGGTGGGATTTTCAAGCCCTGCTCGACCACCGCGACAAGACGGTCAAGGAATATGGGCTCGAACTGATTGTGGCCCAGAATGAGGATGCCGAGGAGCAAGGTATCAATCCCTTCGACACGGGCAGCGCGCTCTATTCGCAGGCGCAATTGACCGATCCGTTGAAAAAGGCGCTCACCGCTCATGGCTTTGATGCCGCCTTTGGCGGTGGCCGGCGCGACGAGGAAAAGGCCCGCGCCAAGGAACGCGTGTTCAGCTTCCGCACCGCCTCGCACCGCTGGGACCCCAAAAACCAGCGGCCCGAGCTGTGGAACCTCTACAATGCCAAGAAGAACAAGGATGAAAGCATCCGCGTCTTCCCGATCTCGAATTGGACCGAG
>JABSPI010000139.1 GCA_013214365.1 Erythrobacter sp. | reverse complement strand
GTGGAACCAACCACGCGGATTTGCTGGTCAAAGGTCGAGTTGAACTCGTTGACGATCACCGAGACGATCGGCTGCTCGATATATTCGGCCAGAACATCGCGGATATCATTTTGCAATTGGGTTGCGGTTTTGCCGACTGCGGGCATGTCGCGCACCAACGGGATCGTGATCCGGCCATCGGGGCGCACTTGAATATCCTCGGCGCTCAATTCCGGGTTGCGCCAAACATGGATCGTGATTTGGTCAAGCGGCCCGATAATATATTCTTGCGCCGGGGCACTTTGTGCGGTCGCATAGCTGGCGGAGGGCAATTCTTCGCCACCGGCACCGCATGCGGCCAGAGTAGCGGTTGCAGTGGCAAGCCCGAGAATGCGGGCAAANGGCAGCGAATTCGGCATTGATACGTATCCTTAGGTCAGCCATCACGACACCAACATTTGCAGCAGGAGCGACCTGCACGCTGGAATTGCCGCGAATGACCCGCGTTTCCTCGCCGATAATGGTGAACATATTGTTAGGAATAGAGCGCAAATGCCGCCCCATCCCGTTTCGGGACAGCGCGCAGCCCAGATCTAAATGCAGATTTCGGCCGCGGCTCCATGGCCCAGAAAATCAACCGGGCTGGCACTTGCGCCGTAGGCGCCGGCGCAAAACACCGCGACCAGATCGCCGATATCGGCATGCGGCATAGCGGCCGCGTCAGCCAAACGATCAAGCGGCGTGCACAAACAGCCAACCACATTAACCACATCATCACCCTGCGCCTCAAACCGCGTGGCGATGGCAACCGGATAATTGCGCCGCACCACCGTCCCGAAATTGCCCGATGCGGCCAATTGGTGGTGCAATCCGCCATCCGTGACCAGATAGGTGACACCGTGGCTGACTTTGCGGTCGATCACACGGCACAGATACACACCCGCCTCGCCCACCAGATAGCGCCCCAACTCGAGGCACAATTCGCTCGATGCCAAACCGCCGGGCAGATCCTCGAGATATTCACCAAGCGCCGCGCCAACGGCGGCCAGATCGAGCGGTTCATCACCGGGAAAATAGGGGATGCCAAACCCCCCGCCCAAATTCAATTTGGGCAATTCGGCGCCAATTTGATCCGATAATTTACCCGCCAATTTCAGCACATTGCCCTGAGCTTCTATAATTGCATCTGAACTTAATGCCTGGCTGCCGGTAAAGATATGTAGGCCGCGCCATTCGACCCCATTCGCGATCAATTCACGCGCCAATGCCGGCACACGTTCAGCGTCCAAACCAAAGGGTTTGGCCCCGCCGCCCATTTTCATGCCCGATCCCTTGAGCTCAAAATCGGGATTGACGCGGATCGCCATGCGCGGCGTTTTGCCAAGTTTCTGGCCGATGGTGAGCGTGCGGTGTGCCTCGCCTTCGGATTCGCAATTGAGCGTCACCCCGGCCGCAATCGCCGCTTCCAATTCATCATCGCGTTTGCCCGGGCCCGCAAAGCTGACCCGCGCCGGATCCATCCCGGCGGCCCTGATCATTGCCAATTCCCCCGCAGAGGCAATATCCAGCCCATCCACCAGCGGCCCGATATGTTTGATCACCTCGGCATGGGGGTTGGCCTTGACCGCGTAATTGATCCCGATCCGGGCTGGCAATGCATCGCGCAACGCCGCGACCCTGCGGCCGATCAAATCGCGCGAATAGACAAATAGGGGCGTGCGACCGGCCGCCGCAACCAGATCGCTGGCTGTCCGCCCGGCAATCGCCAATTGCCCATCAATCGTCGAAAATCCATCAGGGATCGGCCCCACCGGTTTGATTTTCATTCTCCACCCTCCCCCGACACTTCGCGGTAAAGCGCCGTGCGATCAATCTTTCCATTGGGATTAAGCGGCATCGCCTCGCGCCAATGGATGTGTTGCGGCACCATGAAATTGGGCAAATCCTTGCGCAATAACGCGGTCAGTTCCGCCTGTTCCCCTTCATCCATAGTGCCGCGCACAATCAAATGCACACTATGGCCCAGCCTTTCATCCGGCACGCCCAGCGCCACCGCCTCAGACACCAGATCGGTGGCGATCGCCGCATCCTCGATTTCCTGCGGGCTGATCCGGTTGCCCGCGCTCTTGATCATCGCGTCGCGCCGTCCGACAAAATACAGCAATCCGTCACTGGACCGTTTGACCCGGTCCCCCGACCACACCGCAACCCCGCCATAATGCGATTGCGATGGTGCCGGTTTAAACCGCTGGGCCGTGCGCTGGGCATCTTGCCAATACCCTTTTGCAACCAAGGGGCCGCAATGCACCAATTCCCCCTCTTCATCGGGCTGCGTCGGATCGCCTTGATCATTGATAACCAGAATTTCGGCAAAGGGGATCGCGGTCCCCATCGATGTGGGATGGGTGTCGACCAATGCGGGATCGAGAAATGTGGACCGGAACGCCTCGGTCAGGCCATACATCGGATAGAGCTTTGCCGAGGCAAATATGCCGCGCAAATCCTCGACCAGTTCAACCGTCAACGCCCCGCCACTATTGGTCAGGCGACGCAGCGAAGCGCTGGCGTCATCGGGCCAATCAATCTCGGTCAATTGCACCCACAAAGGCGGGACGGCTGCCAGCGTCGTGACGCCATGTTTCGCACATGCCTTGGCCACATCACGCGGAAACAGGAAATCAAGCGGCACCACGCAGCCACCTTTATACCAGGTCGAAAGCAGCTGGTTTTGGCCATAATCGAACGATAACGGCAAAACCGCGAGCGTGACGTCATCGCCGGCCATTTCGAGATAATGCGCCACACTGACCGCCCCGAGCCACATATTGGCATGGCTCAGCATGACGCCCTTGGGTCTGCCGGTGGAACCGCTGGTATAGAGGATAGCGCACAGATCATGCGGGTCGGCGGACGATGGGCCGTGCGCGATTTGAGCTGCGAAAGCGGCATTGATCGCGCCCCCCTCCTCCACCTGCTCGCACCCTGAAGGCACATCGCCATCGCTCAGCGCGTTGAGCCGCGCCTGGGTCCCGATCACCATTTTCGCGCCGCTATCGCTTAAAATATGTGCGACTTGCCCGCGTTTGAGCAGCGGGTTGATCGGCACATACACCAAACCAGCCCGCGCCGCCGCCAAAGGCATGAGGCAAGTGAGCATTCCTTTGGCCGCCCACGAGGCGACTCTGGCGCCGGGTTCCGAAATTTGCGCCTTCAACCACCCTGCAAGCCAATCGACACGCTGTTTTAACGCATCGTGGTTAAGCACCTCATCACGCAGCACCAAAGCAGGCGTGTCGCCCGCCCCCCTCGCGCTTGCCAATTCGGCAAGGTGATCGAGCGG
>JABSPI010000138.1 GCA_013214365.1 Erythrobacter sp. | reverse complement strand
CGGGCCCTTACTTGTTGAGGCGGGCCCTTACTTGTTGAGGCGGGCGGGCAATCATCGCGGTCTTACCCGCCCATCGCACCTACCCTTTTGTAGCACATATCCCGCACGGCCCCATGTGGCGGCAGATAAACGCCAGTTCAAGCTGCGGGGGTGAGCTGCGGGGCAAGCTGCGGGGTGAGCTGCGGGGCAAGCTGCGGGGTGAGCTGCGGGGCAAGCGCCCCCACCAAGCGCCACACGCCCGCAAATGGGGGTCAAATCAGCGATTGGCTGTCGGCGATTGCGGTGATCCCGCGCTTGCCACTGGCATCGCGGCCCAATTGCACGATCACATCGATCACCCCGGCGGCATAGGCGATTGTATCGCTGCGGGTGAGGCCGATCCCTGTTTGCATCACCATCAGCGACAATTGCTCCAACGCCCCGCGCAAAGAATTGGCGTGAATGGTCGAAAAACTGCCCGGATGCCCGGTGTTGATGGCGCGCAAAAACGACACGCTTTCGCCGCCGCGCAATTCGCCCAGCACAATCCGGTCAGGGCGCAAACGCAGCGCCGCCTGCAACAATTCGTTGGGGGTCACCTTAGCCTCGCCCAATTCCCCCTTCACCGCGACCAGACCCACTGTGTTTTCGCCGGGAAATTTAAGCTCGGGCGTGTCCTCCACCAGAACCACCCGCTCCCCGCGCGGAATTTCGCCCAGCATGGCGTTGAGGAAAGTGGTCTTGCCCGTGCTGGTCCCGCCCGAGATCAGGATCGTGCGACGGTTGCGGATCGCGGCGCGCAGATATTCAATCGGCTGCGATTGGGGATCGGGCAATTGCACCTGCGCCTCGCCCATCAAAGGGCCGGTGTCATAGGCATCGAGCGGCAGGTCGAGCCGGCGATGCCGGCGGATCGCCATCACCCAATGTTTGCGGCTTGCCGGCGGGCCGCAAAACTGGATCCGCGCACCGTCGGGCAAGGTTGCGCCCAGCAAAGGATGTTCGCGATTGATCCCCTGATGGCTGACGCGCGCGACTTGTTCAGCCAGACGCTGAACCAGGCGGTCATCGATCTGGGGGGTGTCGAGTTTTTGTATGCCGGGATTGGCGGCATCCTCGATCCACACCTCGCCCGGCCGGTTGACCATGATCTCGGTGATTGTGTCACGTTCGAGCCAGGGTTTGAACGGCGCCAGATAGGCATCGAGATAGACGCTGCGCTCCCCCCCGATCGGCGCGAGCGGCACCGCGTCGGGCCCTGCGTTTTCAGGACCGGCACTTTCGGCTGTATCCTTGCCATCATTGCCGCCATTGCCGGAGCCAGAGGGGAGAGAATGGATATCTGCTGTCATAATGGGCCTATCGCATAGCGCGCGATTATTGGGTCACCGTGCTGAAATCGAGGTCGCGCGCGGTGATCACCCGGATCGGTTCGCCCGGCGGGACGCGGATGGTCGGGCTGCGCTGACCGTCTTGTTCCAATGCTGTGCTCGCCGCGCTTTGCCCCGCGCCAGTGATCACCACCGACGTGCCGCCAGAGGCCAGCGCGCCCAGCCCGCCAACCACCGATAACAGCATCGCTGAACCGATGCGGCTGAAGAAATGGGTGTCGACATCCCCGGCAAGTCCGGTGGTGCCGTCAAACGCGATCGCGGGCGAGGCAATATTGATCGAGGCGCCATCGGGCCGGATCAGGCGGGTCCACACGACATAGGCGCGCTTTTGCCCCTGATCGACGCCCGATTGATATTGCCCGATCAGGCGGGACGAGCGCGGGACCAGAACCTTGGTTCCGTCAAAACTGCGCACGTCCTGGCTGACGATGGCGCGCACATAGCCGGGAATATCGGTGTTGATCGCGGTTTCGAGCACGGCGGGGATGATCGTTCCCTCGATCACGGTGGTGTCGGGATTGACCATCGGGCGCGCTTGTGCGGGCGCACCGCCCACGCCGCCGATCCGGCTGGCAAAGGCGGCGGCCGATCCGCCCGCACCGGTTTCACCCGCGGCGCGCGGTGCGGCGGGGGTGACCGGCTCGGCCACTTGCGCGGCTTGCGCGGCGCGGGTGGCGTCATACACCATGGTCGGGCTGGCATAGGGATTGGTCGCCGGCCCTGTCGCCTGCGGGCTTGCCACGGGCACGGGCGCCGGGCGCACGACCGGCGGCGGCGCAATTTGCGGCACGATCACCGGCTCGGGCACGCTGGCCACTGGCGGCGCAATTTCCGGCTCGGGGCTTGGCTCGGGCAATTGAGCCGCTTCGATCGCCCAGAAGGTCAACGCCCCGATCGTCGCCACCAAAGCCAGCCCCCCGGCCAGCGCAAAACCGTCCGAGGTGCTGTTGCGATCGGCGACCGCGGAATAGCCATTGCGGCTGGCCAGATCGATGATCTCGGCGGTTTCATCCTCGCGCGGATCGCCCGCATCCGGGCCATCCCCCGCGCCGTTTTTGAACGGCAATCCTTTAGCAAGACGCATCTGTCATCTCCCGGTTCATTCAGGACCCGCGTGCCCGTCCGCCAGAGGCAGACGCGCTGCGCCCGGCCATGGGGGCGGCGTTGGTTAAAGTGGCGCGATCCTCCCCTGCGCGAAGGACAATTTCGCGCGGGACCATATCGAGCACGACCGTATCGCCGCGCACAGTGAAATTGACCGGCCCTTCATCGCCATTTTCATTGGTGATCAAAATCGCCGGGATCGCGGTGTCATCAGGCCAGGTTAAAAACACCGCATTGCCATCATCATAAATCCGCGCCGGCAATAAGGCGCTGCTGCCCGCGCTGGCCCAGTTGAAATTGAGCAAAGCAGGATCGGTCACACCCGCGCCCTCCTCAGCCGCCAATTGCGCGGCGGCCTCTTCCTGTGCGGCGGCCTCTTCGGCGGCAAGCGCCGCCGCTTCGGCTGCGGCTTCAAGCTCGGGATAGCGGAAACGCAGCACGTAAAGCGGACGGTTGCGCGGCGAGGCGACCAGATCAAACAAATAGGTCCGGCGGCTGGTCACCACGGTCATATTGGTGCGCGCATTGGGGTCCAAGGGTTTGACGAACAATAAAGATTGCGCCTGATTGGGTTGCACCTGCCAGGCATTGCTGTCGCCGATTGCGACGTTCTGGATCAGCTCGTCAGGGGCAAATTTGATCGTGGTCTGGACCTTGACCTTGCCGGTGATGGTGTAGACCCGCGCTTCATCGAACACCACGGTCACCAAACGCGGATCAGCGGGCGCTGCCTCTGCGGATGCAACTTGTGCTGCGGCGCTGGTGGCTGGACCGGTTTGGCCCGCATTTGCTTGAGCTGCAAGCGGCGCGCTGAGGCCCATTGCAATGCCCATTGTAATGCCCAAAACAGGCGCAAAGGGCCGGTTGGCGCGGATCATTTTGAACTCTCCGATTTGGGGGCAATGCCCGGCCCCGATGCCGAGCGGAAACGATTGCCGATACCCCGCGTGCGCGAGGGGGTTTGGCCATTTGCAGCGGCCTGCCCCTGGCCTTGGCCAGTGGCGTAAATCTTGGTTTCGCGGGTGGTGACAGTGTTTGCGGCCGTATCATTGGCCGGTGCGCCCCCAGCGATCGCGCCATCGATGCGGGCCGGTACGGGCGCATTGGCAAGCGGGCGCGGCTGCGCAGCAGGCGGCGTTGCCACCGCGCCGGATGCCACCGCACCGCTCATGCGCGCGGTGTCAAACGCACGCGGGTCGGGCGTGTCAGGCGCGGCCAAACCAAACACCTGCCATCCTGCAACCATGCTGCTCGACACTTTGAGCACCATGAACATCAACGCCATATGCACCGCGCCAACAAGGAAGAAGGCCATCGCGGCCTGTTGATCAATCTGTCCCGGCACCGCGACCAATGCGGCNAGAATAGGCACCGCAATTTCCAGCATGATCGATCCGCCCACAATCGCAAAAAGCGGCGCGAGCGCGAGCATCACCAAGCCTTTGAGCCAGCCNACAAACAGACCGCGCGTGCCATTGAACAGCGCCAGCACCACAAAGATCGGCCCCACCGCCAATAACAGCGCCAAACCGATCCGCGCGGTCACCAACAAACCGACCGTGCCCAGCAGCAACAGCATCGCCCCGATCCACATCATACCCGGCGGCGAAAAGGCATTGATATCGGTTTGCCCCGTCGATGCCTCTTGCACCGCGATGAAAACAATATCGAGCTTGGTCGCGAATGTGGCGGTCGCCGACCCCTCGCTGCCGGTCAATGCGCCGGCCAGCCAATCGGGGCCGAGCACAAAGATATTGTAGAAAAACTGCTGGAAAATTACAAAGCTGGTGGCGAAAGCTGTCACCAATCCGATCGTCACCATTTTGGGGATCACCCCGCGCAGCGACAGATTGGATCGCCCCAGAACCAGGCTGATCCCGAAAAACGCGACGAAAAAGGTCAACAAGATCGGCAAGACCGTTCCCATCGGCCCCTCGGACAGGCGCAAAAACGCCTCCTCGCTCACCTCGCTGGCGATGCAGTCGACCGCGGTCATGGCAGCGGCAACGCCCGCCCCCATATCCTCGGCAACAAGATCGCAGCTGGTGCTCATTCGGCC
>JABSPI010000137.1 GCA_013214365.1 Erythrobacter sp. | reverse complement strand
ATATTGTGATCGGGATATGCCTCAGCAAAATCATCGCGGTGGTGAAACACCACATCCAGATCAAGATCGTTCAAGAAACGCCGCCAGCTGCGGTGCATCGATACAGGGCCGTAAGTGATCGCACAAAGCGAGCACGGATAGGTGCTCGGCCAGACCAGCTTGTGCACGGCGTGGCCGATCGCGTTAAAAATACCTCCATCGGCATTATAAACCACCAGCAGACGTGCGTTTGGGGAGGAGAACTCAAAGGGGGTCATGTTTGTTTATACGTCTGAAAGCGCGTTTTGGTTACATTATGTCGCGAAAAAGTGGTGTTTGGCATCTATTCAAACCTATCAAACAAACCAGTCGCCCCGCCCTTTTCTCAACCTATTTGACGGGCTAAACACCCCGGCATGACAGGACAATTTGCACTCACCGACGACCAGCTTGCGATCCAGGAAATGGCGCAGCGCTTCACCGCCGACAACATCACGCCGCATGCGGGCGAATGGGATGAGAAACACATCTTCCCAATCGATACGATCAAGCAAAGCGCGCAGCTTGGCTTTGGCGCGATCTATGTGTCGGAAGAATCGGGCGGCATTGGCCTGGGCCGATTGGAAGCGGCCTTGATTATGGAAGCCATGGCCTATGGCTGCCCTTCGACCAGCGCCTTTATCTCGATCCACAATATGGCCGCATGGATGATCGACCGGTTCGGGTCGCAGACCGTCAAAGACAAATATCTGCCCGATCTGGTCGGCATGGACAAAATCGCCAGCTATTGCCTGACCGAACCNTCNTCGGGTTCGGACGCTGCTGCGCTCAAGACAACAGCGCGCCGCGATGGCGATCACTATGTCTTGAACGGGAGCAAACAATTCATCTCGGGCGCAGGTTCGAACGAGGTCTATGTCGCCATGGTGCGCACCGGCGAAGATGGGCCCAAAGGCATCACTTGCATGGTGATCGAGAAGGATATGCCCGGCGTCTCCTTCGGTGCGAACGAGAAAAAGCTCGGCTGGCACTCCCAACCCACCGCGCAATTGATCCTCGAAGATGTGCGCGTGCCGGTTGAAAATGTGGTGGGCGGCGAAGGCGAAGGTTTTCGCATTGCAATGATGGGCCTTGATGGCGGGCGTCTCAATATCGGCGCGTGTTCGCTTGGCGGCGCACAAAGGTGCCTCGACGAAGCGATCAAATACACCAAAGAACGCACGCAGTTCGGCAAGGCCGTGTCCGAGTTTCAGAACACGCAGTTCACCCTCGCCGACATGGCGACCGACCTAGAGGCCGCGCGGGCGCTGCTTTACCTCGCGGCGGCCAAAGTGACCGAAAACGCGCCCGACAAAACGCGCTTTTCCGCGATGGCCAAACGCCTTGCGACCGACAATGGCAGCGCCGTGGTTGACCGCGCGCTGCAACTCCACGGCGGCTATGGCTATTTGCAGGATTATCCGATCGAACGCTTCTGGCGCGATTTGCGCGTCCACTCGATCCTTGAAGGGACCAACCAGATTATGCGCATGGTGGTAGGCCGGGACCTTCTGCGGCAGTAGGGGCTGACTTGGTTACCCTGAAAAGATTGGCCATTGTAGCGCTGGCTTACGCAGGCGCTGTGCTTGCGGTTGCGCTGGGCTTTGTTGGTTACGCGCTCATCTTGAGCGAAGGGCGCGATCTTCTCGATCCGCGTGAGATTGGATTTGGTCTTGCAGTGTTTGGCCTTTTCGCAGCCACCTATGCTCTGCCGGTCGCAGTACCGGTGATCGCCGTGACCGAATGGCGTCGCAATGGCACTTTTCGTGTTTTCCTTGCGGCGGGCGCGATCCTCGGCATTGTCCTCGCAGCTCTGTTCACTGAGGTTCCATTTACGAGGGTGAATTGGCCCTTGGCTGCAGTCATGGTCACATGCGCGATTGGCGGCTCTCTTATCTATTGGCTGGTCGCTTGGTGTTGGCTCCCACCTGCTACCTCGCAAAGGAGCAAGGAATGAGGCTGCTCACCATCCTTGCCGGCTACGCCGCCTCTTCGGTGGCGGCGATGGTGGTGCTTGTCCTGTTCGGCTGGATCGATGCAGGCTCGCTCAGCCTTGAACGGATTGGTTATATCGTGCCCTTGTTTCTCAAAGGTGCGGGCACGGGTGCCTTAATGTGCTTGCCTATCGCCTTGCCCACCATCGCCTTTACAGAACTCACTCGTTTTCATTCCGTGTGGATCTTTGCTTGTGCAGGGATCGCGACCGGCGTGCTTATCCTTGCGACTTTGGGCACGTTTGCGTTCACCGAGCTGATTGAATTGCGCGCCTTTGCCGTGCGCGATGTCATCGTGGTTATCGCGGTCGCGCTCACAGCTTCGCTCACATACTGGCTGATCGCCTGGAAGCTTTTCGCGCCCAACAAAGCAAGCACCAAGAACACGCGGACCCGATGACCACGCTTACTCTCGCCACCATCACGCTCGTCGTGCCCGACTACGATGCCGGGATTGCCTTTTACCACGACGCTTTGGGCTTTGACCTCGTCGAAGACACCGATCTTGGCGATGGCAAGCGCTGGGTCGTGGTGGCACCCCATCAAGGCGCCCGCCTCCTCTTGGCCAAAGCCGCCGACGCTGCGCAACACGCCGCCATCGGCCAGCAGACGGGCGGGCGGGTCTCATTCTTCTTAAAAACTGATGATTTCGACCAAACCCACAATCAGTTCACAGCCGCCGGCGTGACATTTCTTGAAGACCGGCGCCATGAGCCTTACGGAACCGTGGCTGTCTTTAGCGATCCGTTCGGCAATCGCTGGGACTTACCAGAACCAAAAGAAGCTTGAGAGATGACTGAAGACGTTCTCACCCGCACAAATGGCCCTATCGGCCATATCACACTCAACCGGCCCAAGGCGCTGCATGCGCTGACGCTGGACATGTGCCATGCGATGACCGCCGCGCTGACCCAGTGGGCGGGCGATGACGCGGTTCGGGCGATCATCATCGACCACGCCGAAGGATCGCGCGGTTTTTGCGCAGGCGGCGATATCGCTTTCTTGCGCAATTCCGCGCTCAATGATGGCGGGGTGTCGGGGCGCAAATTCTTCCACGACGAATATCAATTGAACCATTTATTGTTCACCTATCCCAAGCCCGTGATTGCCTTCATGGATGGCATCACCATGGGCGGCGGGGTTGGCATTGCGATGCCCGCCACCTTCCGCGTGGCGACCGAAAACACCCGTTTTGCCATGCCCGAAACCGGCATTGGCCTGTTCCCAGATGTTGGCGGTGGTTGGTATTTGTCGCGCCTTGGCGGGCGGCTGGGGCAATTTCTTGCGCTGACCGGTGCCCGGCTCAAGGGTGAGGAATGTCTGTGGGCGGGTCTTGCCACCCATTACGTGCCCAGCGACATGATCGACGAGCTTAAAGCGCGCATCATCGAAAAGCCTGATCGGATTGCGGGGATCTTGTCCGAGCCGGTGGGCACGCCCCCGCCAGCACGGATCGAAGCCAATGCCGCCAAAATCGCAAAGCATTTTGCCTCTGATAATATTGAGGACATCCTCGCCAGCCTTGAAGCGGCCATCGCAGAGGGCGACGAATGGGCCGTGAAAGAGCGCGACACTTTGGGCACCAAAAGCCCGCAAACCTGCAAAGTGGCCCTGCGCCAGCTCAAAGACAGCCTCGCGCTGACAGATTTTGCCGACAATATGGC
>JABSPI010000136.1 GCA_013214365.1 Erythrobacter sp. | reverse complement strand
TCCTCGGCCGAACACCGGCGCGGATTGGAACGTGCCGACAAATCTTTGAGCGCATATTCAATCAAGCCGGGAATATCTTCTTCGACAATTCCCATTTCCGTCAGGCCCGACGGAATCCCGATCTCGGCATTCATCCGTTCGATCGCCGCCGCCAGATCGCCGCCCGGCTCCAGCCCGATGGCCTCGCGCAGGCGGACATATTTTTCCTCGCACGCCGATGCATTGAAGCGCAAAACCGCGGGCAGGAACACCGCATTGAGCGTGCCGTGGTGCAGGTTCAAACGGCGGATGCGTCCGGCCGCATGGCTCATCGCGTGCACCGCGCCCAAGCCTTTGATGAATGCCATTGCCCCTTCGGTGGAGCACATCATCATATGCCAGCGCGCATCGCGGTCCGATCCGTCTTTCACTGCGCGCGGCAAATATTGCCAACCGCGCCACAAGCCATCGAGCGCGACGCCTTCTGCGGGCGGGTTCACTTGCGGGGTGAGGAAAGCCTCGATGCAATGGGTGATTGCATCCATCCCGGTGGCCGCAGTCATCCCTGCGGGCAGGCCCATAGTAAGCTCAGGATCGCAGATCGCGGCCTTGGGAATGCATAGCGGGCTGGCAAAGGTCATTTTGCGGCCATCTTCCAAGATGATCACGAACCCGACCGACACTTCGCTGCCTGTGCCCGACGTGGTTGGCACCGCGATCACCGGGGCAACCGATTTGATCAGGCGCCCACCGCCAGCGAGCGGATCATATTGCTCCAGAGGGCCGCCGCTGCCGGCCAAGAGCGCGACCGCCTTGCCCAGATCCATCGATGATCCCCCGCCCAGAGCAATCACCCCGTCGCACCCTTCGTCATTATATTGGGCAAAGGCTTTCTTGACCGCCTCTTCGGTCGGATTGCCCGGGGTCTCGTCGAATACGGTGTAAGCCGTGCCGTCTTCCAGTGCGCCGGTGACGGTGTCGACAATCCCTGCTGCAACCAGCCCTTTATCGGTGGCGATGAAGGGTTTGGTGATCCCCGCTTTGGCCAGCTCGCCTGCGAGTTGTTGGAGCGCGCCGAAATCGAAATGGGTGGTGGTCAGGTAGGTTAGTGTAGCCATAGGTTAGCGAATCCTTTTTCTCTCTCGCTGACCGTGTTGGAAAGTCGCGAGCCGATTGGCAAGCGCGCTGTGCGATATCGCCAAGGCATAACCCCAAACAGCACGATTGCAGCGAAGCGCCAAGCGCAGTATCGAACAGCGCATCCAAGACCGAATTGGGATCGCATGGCGGGCCGGACCTGCCGGGACAAAGGGACATTTCGTCATGAACACTTTCAAGCTGTTTTCGCTGGGCCTCCTGCTCGGAACCACTCTGGCTGCGCCTGCCGCTGCCAAAGAGGGGATGTACACCCCTGATCAATTGCAACAGATCAGCGAACAGCTCGAAGAGGCCGGGATGGAGCTTGACCCGCAAGCACTGGCTGATCTCACCGGCTTTCCCATGGGGGCGGTGGTGTCGCTGGGCGGGTGTTCGGCCAGCTTCGTCTCGCCCGAAGGCTTGGTTGTGACCAATCACCATTGCGCGCGTGGCTCGGTGCAGTTCAATTCCACCGCGCAAAACAATTATCTGGTCGATGGCTTCCTCGCCAAGACCAAAGGCGAAGAGCTGCCCGCAGCGCCCGGTTCGCGGGTCTATGTCACCACCCAGGTGACCGATGTGACCGAGCAGATGCGCGCCGGCACTGACGGGATGGAACCCCTGGCGCGGTATGAACTGGTCCAGCAGCGGCGCAAGGATATCATCGCCGAGTGTGAGGAAGAGGCGGGCTTTCGCTGTCAGGTGTCCGGCTTTTTTGGCGGGGCGCAATACAAGCTGATCAAGCGGCTCGAAGTGCGCGATGTGCGTCTGGTCTATGCCCCCGGCGATTCGATCGGCAAATATGGCGGCGATGTCGACAATTGGCAGTGGCCGCGCCACACGGGCGACTTCGCCTTTTATCGCGCCTATGTCGCGCCTGACGGATCGGCCGCTGATTTCGACGAGNCCAATGTTCCTTACGAACCCGAACACCANCTCAAAGTGAGCGCCGCAGGCGTNCAGGATGGCGATTTCGTAATGGTGGCCGGCTATCCCGGCTCGACCAGCCGTTACACGTTGATGGCCGAGGTGGAGAACCAGTTTGACTGGTATTATCCCACATTCCAGCGCGTCATCACGCAATGGATCAGCACGATCGAAGATGCCGCCCCCGAAGGATCGGATGCGCGGGTGAAATATGAAAGCCTGCTTGCCGGGCTCAACAATGCCGAGAAGAATTTCCGCGGCCAGATGGAAGGCGCACAGCGCGTCGGCCTGGTCGAACGCCGGCGCGAACGCGAGGCCGCTTTGGCGGCGTGGATTGCTGAGGACGAGACGCGCGCCGACTATGCCGATGCGATCGCTCAATTGGGCGAATTGTCGAATGAAAGTGCCGCCGCCGCGCGGACCAATTTCTGGTACGGCAATGCAGCGCGCCCATCGCTTTTCGCGGCTGCGCGCCGGCTCTATCGCCTGTCCAAAGAACGGCAAAAACCCAATGCCGAACGCGAAAGCGGGTATCAGGACCGCGATATCACCCGGTTCGAACAAAGCATGAGCGCGATCGACCGGCGTTATGATGCCGGCGTCGACAAGGCGGTGTGGATGATGTTCCTTGCCGGATATCTCGACCAACCGATGGAAGAACGGGTGGCCGATTTTGACGCCGCTATGGGGTTCACCGCGGACACGACTGCTGATGACCTGCCCGCTTTGCTCGACCCTTTCTATGCCGGCACCACTTTGGGTGATCTCGACACTCGCCTTGCCTTGATGGAGGCAAGCCCCGAGGAGTTTGAGAACAGCGATGACCCGTTCATCAAGCTGGCAGTGGCGATGTATGATTACGGGTTCGAACTGGAAACCCAGAGCAAGACCCGCTCGGGCCGTTCGCTCGCGCTGCGCCCGGCCTATATGGAAGCGATCGTGGCGTGGGAAGAGGAGCTGGGCAAGCTCGCCTATCCCGACGCGAACAGCACGCTGCGTATCACCTTTGGCAATGTGATGGGCGGATCCCCCTTTGACGGGATGGCCTATCTGCCGTTCACCACGTTGGAGGGGATCACCCAGAAAGACACCGGTATCGATCCGTTCAACGCCCCCCAGCGCGAGCTCGATCTGATCGCGGCGCGCGATTATGGCGAATATGAACTCGAAGCGATCAATTCGGTCCCTGTCAATTTCCTCTCCGACCTCGATGTGACCGGCGGGAATAGCGGTTCGGCAACGCTCAATGCCAATGCCGAATTGGTCGGATTGTTGTTCGACGGGACGTATGAAAGCATCAATTCCGACTGGGATTTCGATCCGCGCACCACGCGCAGCATCCATGTCGATTCGCGCTACATGTTGTGGGTGATGGAAAAGGTCGACGGCGCCGGCGTGCTGATCGATGAAATGGACATCGTGCGCTGAGCCCATTAACACGCGCGCCATCGCGTATCCGATCCATGCGAATTCTTATCCAAGGGAAATCACATTGCGTCTAATTGTTCTGCTTGTCGCCCTGTTCGCGGCCACCCCTGCTCTTGCCCAAGGCATCCAGCAGACCCGTGGCGATTTTGAAGACAAGTTTCGCCAGCTCGATGAAGTGCTGCCCGATGCCAATGTCTATCGCAATGCCAGCGGCGCGCCGGGGCATGAATATTGGCAACAGCAAGCCGATTACCGGATCGTGGCCGAATTGGACGAGGACCGTCGCCGGTTAAGCGCGCAGGCGACGATCACCTATAAGAACAATTCGCCCGACACCTTGCCGTGGATCTGGATGCAGTTGGACCAGAATATTTTCCGCCAGGATTCGATGGCCCAATTGACCAATACATTTGGCGGGCCCGGACGCCGCGGTCCGGTTGTGCGCGCCGCCAATGGCGGCGAGCCGGCGCGTTTGTCGATGGAGGAATTGCGCCGCCAACAAGCAATGGCCGACAACCAATATGGCTATGACATCAATGCGGTGACATCGGCCAATGGCCGCACGCTCGATCATACGATTGTCGGGACCTTGATGCGGATCGACCTGCCCAGCGCGCTGCGCCCCGGTCAAAGCGTCACTTTCAAGATCGATTGGGCCTATAATATCGTCGAGGAGAACGTGATCTATGCGCGCTCGGGATATGAACATTTCCCCGACGATCCGCGCGAAGGCGGCAATGACATCTTCCTGTTCGCGCAATGGTTCCCGCGTCTGGTTGCCTATTCGGATTACGAAGGCTGGCACAATAAGGAGTTTTTGGGACGCGGCGAATTCACGCTTGAATTTGGCGATTACGATGTGACGATGACGGTCCCCAATGACCACATCGTCTCCTCCACCGGGGTGCTGGCCAATCCGTCCGCTGTGCTTACCTCAACCCAGCGGCAACGCCTTGCCAGCGCGCGCAATGCCGATGAGCCGGTCTTTATCGTGACCCCGCAAGAGGCCGAAGCGAATGAAAGCTCCAATCCGACAGGTGAGAAAACCTGGCGCTTTACCGCCAAGAATGTGCGCGATTTCGCATGGGCGACCAGCCGCAAATTCATCTGGGATGCCCAAGGCCACAAACAGCCGGGAGCCGAACACGAAACCGTGATGGCGATGTCGTTCTGGCCTAAAGAGGGCGGCGATTTGTGGCGCAAATATTCGACCGCTGCGGTGGTTCACACGATGAAAGTCTATTCGCGCTACAGCTTTGATTATCCCTATCCCACTGCGCAATCGGTCAACGGGCCGGTGGGCGGGATGGAATATCCGATGATCACCTTCAACGGCCCGCGCACCAATCTCAACGATGACGGATCGCGCACCTATTCCTTGTCGGAAAAAGTGTTTTTGGTGGGCGTCATCATCCACGAAATCGGCCACATCTATTTCCCGATGACGGTCAATTCGGATGAGCGCCAATGGACCTGGATGGATGAAGGNATCAATTCCTTCCTCGACAGTGTTGCGGGGTATGAATGGGACCCGGACATGCCATGGACCCGCAGCCTGCCGCGCGATCTGATCCCCTATATGACATCGGATCAGCAAGTGCCGATCATGACCCAGTCGGACAGCATTTTGAACATTGGCCCCAATGCCTATGGCAAGCCATCGGCGGCCTACCATTTGCTGCGCGATACGATTATCGGGCGCGAACGATTTGATTTCGCCTTGCGCGAATATGCCCGTCGCTGGCGGTTTAAACGTCCCACTCCGGCTGACTTCTTCCGCACGATGGAAGAGGCATCGGGGACCGATCTCGATTGGTTCTGGCGCGGATGGTTCTACACCACTGATCACGTCGACATCTCGCTCGACACGGTCCACCGTTTGCGGCTCGACACCGAAAATCCCGATATTGATTTGTCGCGCCGGCGTCAGGATGTGGCGGATGAACCCGAAAGGGTCGGGGTGCGTTTGAACCGCGAACAGGGCCTGCCGATCTGGGTTCTGGAAAATCCGGGCGTCACCGATTTCTACGATGACAATGACCGGTTTGTGGTCACCCCGCGCGACACCGGCAATTATGAAAGCTTCCTCGAAGGGCTCGACGATTGGGAGCGTCAGGTGTTCGACCGCGCGGTTGAGGAAGACGCCAATTATTACGTTCTCAATTTCTCCAATATCGGCGGGCTGGTGACCCCGATCATTCTCGATCTGCGGTTCACTGACGGGACCAGCGAACGGATGATGATCCCGGCGGAAATCTGGCGCCGCAATGCTCGCAATGTCAGCAAGCTGTTGGTGTTCCCGCGCGAACGCGAATTGGCTGAAGTGGTGATCGATCCCGATTGGGAAACGGGCGATGCGGATATCAACAACAACCATTATCCGCGCCGCATCATCGACAGCCGGATCGAAGCCTTCAA
>JABSPI010000135.1 GCA_013214365.1 Erythrobacter sp. | reverse complement strand
ATGTGCCTGATTGATCAGCAGTTACGCGGGCATTTGGTTCCCGGATGAAGCACTTTTGCAGCTTGCACCCGCGCGCTTCGCACGGACGCGGCTGGCCCGGTGCGCCACGACGTGCAACACCAACTTGCCGATGCAATCAACGCCGCGTGGGGGCGTGAAAATCGGGTGGTTTATTGGCAATCCATGTGAGGAATTTGGCCACCGCGCGATGAGCCCGGATATGCTCAGGATCATCGCCAATGCGGGCCAATTCGACATTGGTGAAATTGGCGTGGATCGTCTTGTGACAGATCGGGTGAACCGGCACCGTTGCCCGCCCCTTTTTCGATTTAGGCACGGGGTGATGCCACTGGATCAGCGTCTCAAACGGACGCCCACACAGCCAGCAAGTTTGACCCTCATGGTCCAACGACCGCATCCGCGCGGGCGGTTTCGTCGGTAAACAGATCACCTTCTTGCAGCAGCGATTGGCGCCGCTCCTCCGCCTTGTTGCCATAAGACGGTGCGGATTTGTCCGGCTGACACAATTGCATGCCGACAAATTCGCCCTTGTTCAAAACCACCACGCCATCGCTTGCGGCCAGTATCCCCTCGCCCGATGGCAAACGGCCGGTGCGCACTGTGCGGGCGAACACGACATATTGATAATCGCCATTATCAAACGCGATCTGCATCTCGCCCCCACCCGAATATCCGACCCGTGCAAAGCGTCCGCCATCAAGCGTGATTTCGGCCCTGTGCGCGCCAAAGCGATATTGCGCTTGGCCCGCTTCGCTTGAGCAGACCGCCATCTGCTTGCCGCTTTCCACAGTGCAAGCAGCCAGAGCCACCTCGCTATCGCTGCAAGCAACCAATGGCGGTGCGTCGGGTGCGCGGGCGGGTATGACAGAGGGTGTGGCAGAGGGGGTGGAAGACGCATTGGCCGCTATCAGCCGGGGGACCAGCTCGCCATTCTGCTCGTCTTGCCCGGCCCCGCGCTCTTGCCCGGTGCAGCCCGCGATCATCACCGCGCAAGGCAAAAAGGCGACCAAACGCCTCATTTCTTGGCCTGCTTTTGGGCCGCCTTCTTCTTCTTCATCGCGTCGTGGAAGCGGTCCGCCCAACCTTGTTTGACCAATTGTTCGGCGCGCACCATGCGCAGGTCCCCTGCCCCCACATCGCGGCTCACCGCGCTGCCCGCGGCGACAATCGCATCATCGCCAACCGTCACCGGTGCGATCAGCGCGCTGTTCGATCCGATAAAGGCGCGCGCGCCGATATGAGTGTGATATTTGAAATAGCCATCATAATTGCAGGTGATCGTCCCTGCACCGATATTGGCATTCTCGCCGATTGTCGCATCGCCCAGATAGGTCAGATGGCTGGCCTTGGCGCCTGGGCCGAGAACCGATTTTTTCATCTCGACAAAATTGCCGACAAAACTGTTTTCCTGCATCACCGCGCCCGGGCGCAGGCGCGCAAACGGCCCGACTTGCGCGCCTTCGTGAATTTCGGCCCCCTCAAGATGCGAATAGGCCTTGATATGGACCCCGTCGGAAATCCGCACGCCGGGACCAAACACGACATGCGGGGCAATGGTCACATCGCGGCCCAAAACGGTGTCATGGCTGAAAAAGACCGTGTCGGGCGCGGTCAGGGTTGCGCCTTCATCCATCGCCGCAATCCGCCGCGCATTTTGCCAGCGCGCCTCCGCCTGTGCCAATTCGGCCCGGCTGTTGATTCCGGCGACCTCATCTGCGTCGCATTCGACCACCACTACCTTGTCCCCGCGCGCAATCGCGCCGGTGGCGACATCGGGCAGGTAATATTCATTTTGGGCATTGTCATTGCCCACCCCATCCAAGAGCGGCCACATATCGCTCGAATGGGCCACGATCAGCCCCGAATTGCACAGGTCAACGCCGCGTTCCTGCGCGGTTGCATCCTTGAACTCGACCATTTTGGAAACCACGCCGTCGCCATCGGCGATGATCCGGCCATAGGCGAGCGGATCGGCAGGGCGAAAGCCCAGCACCGCAACCCGCGCCCCGTCATCAAGCGCGCCGAGCAAGCGGCGCACTGTATCCGCGCGCACCATCGGCACATCGCCAAAACACACCAGAATATGGCCCGAAAACCCGCTCAACGCCTCGCGCGCTTGCAAGGCGGCATGCGCGGTGCCCAATTGCGGGTCCTGCAAGGCGGTTGCCACTTCGCGCCCCGCCAATGCCGCATCGATTTGTTCGCGCCGGTCGCCCACCACGACCACGGTGCGTTCGGGGTCGAGCGCGGCAAATTCATCGAGCAGGTGTTCAAGCATCGGCTTGCCGGCAATCGGGTGCAGAACTTTGTGCCGGTCGCTTTTCATCCGGGTGCCCTTGCCCGCGGCAAGGATNATGGCGGCAAAATCAGTCATGCAAACTCCCTTAACCCCCTCGAGCAATGCCAGCAAATACTTGCAGATTTAAGACCATTGAGCCAAGCGCCAATTCACACCTACACTTACTATGGCGGCTTTTGTTTTGGCAAAATTTCCTTTCGACGCGGTCGGCTTTGATCTTGATGGCACTTTGCTTGATACGTTTCGCGACCTGGGCGAGGCGGTCAATTACGCATTGGCGCTGGGCGGGTTCGACACAGTCCCGGTCGACAGCTCCAAGGATTTGATCGGCGGCGGCGCCAAAATCATGCTGGCGCGCGCGATCGAGTCACAAGGCGGGCTGAGCAAGGAGGAGTTCAAGCCGCTCTATAAAGCGATGCTGGGCTATTATGCCGAACACAATGCGGTCCACACCGCCCCCTATCCCCATGCCCGCGAAACCGTCGCCCGGTTGGCGCAAAGCGGGGTCAAAATGGTGGTGGTGACCAATAAATTCGAAGAATTCGCTCGCTCGATCCTGACCCAGATCGACTTTATCGCCCCGTTTGAGACGGTGATCGGCGGCAACAGCCTTGGCAAAGGCGCAGATGGCCGCTTCATCGCCAAGCCCGATCCGGCCCCAATCGTGCACGCCAAAACCGTGTGCGGGGGTGGACGTTTCGCATTTCTGGGCGATTCCACCTATGATGTGAAAGCGGCCCGCGCGGCCCATGTGCCGGTGGTGGGCGCGGCCTATGGATATTGCGACAAACCGCCGCACGAATTGGGCGCGGATGTGGTGATCGATTCGCTCGATTGCCTCATTCCCGCCCTCGAAGCGCTGTAACAGCGATTTGTGACGCTACGGCAGGCGCGCAATCATGCGCTCGCGGTTGCAAGAAGGGGCGAATCCTGCCACGCAGCGCCCAGCTTTAGTTTACGCGAGCGTAAAGCGCGCCCGCATCCAATAACCAGAACACCAATTCGCACGGAAAGGATCCCATCCCATGAGCATCGATTTCAAAGACAAGGTCGCCATCGTCACCGGCGCCGGCGGCGGTTTGGGCCGCGAATATGCGCTCGAACTCGCCCGGCGCGGCGCCAAAGTCGTGGTCAACGATCTGGGCGGTGCACGCGACGGCACCGGCCATTCGGACATGGCGCTCAGAGTGGTTGAAGAAATCGAAGCCATGGGCGGCGAGGCAATGTCAAACGGCGGTTCGGTCACCGAATATGACCAGATGGAAAAGATGGTTGCAGACGCCAAACAAAAATGGGGCGGCGTGCACATCTTGATCAACAATGCCGGCGTTCTGCGCGACAAGACCTTCGCCAAAATGACCCCGGACGATTTCGAATTCGTGCTCAAAGTGCACCTGACCGGTTCGGCTTTCGTGACCAAAGCGTGCTGGGAGACCTTCCGCGAGCAAGGCTATGGCCGGATCTTGATGACCGCCTCCTCGACCGGCCTGTTCGGCAATTTCGGTCAGGCCAATTATGGCGCAGCCAAGCTTGGCCTTGCCGGGCTGACCAAAACGCTGCAGCTCGAAGGCGCGAAATACAATATCCGCGTCAATTCCCTGTCGCCAGTTGCCGGCACGCGCATGACCGAAGACCTCTTCCCTGAAGAAGCCTTCAAGCTGTTCGATCCGGTCAATGTGGTCCCCGCCGCGCTGTTCCTCGTCAGCGAAGACGCCCCCACCAATGCAATCGTGGGCGCCGGTGCTGGCGGGTTCCACTCGTCATGGGTGGTGATGAACGATGCGGTCTGGCTGCCCGATGGTGAGCGCACCGTCGAAGGTTTTGCCGATCGTTGGAGCGAGATCAACGATTTCTCCAACCTCACCGCCCCGCAATCGGGCAGCGAGCAATCGGGCAATATCCTCAAAGCGATGCAGAAAGTGACCGGCACCGGTCCGGCCAGCGCGCGCGGATAATCCTCCGCCCGATCGCCGCAAAGGCGTGCAATTTGACGGCCCCTGCGCAGATATGCGTGGGGGCCGCTTGCGTTGGGGGCGTGGGAGGGCTGTTAAAATTGGGATGCGGACAAGTGTATTGACTTACTAATACACCCCTCTTAGCCTTTTACCCGATCAAAGGAGAGCTGCGCGATGTACAGCGAAGACGATATCAATTCCGCCGTTGCCGCCGGCGCGCTCAGCGCCGAGGCGGCGGAAAGTTTCCGCACCCATATGAGCGCGGTGCGCGATTTGCCGCGTTCCTCGGAAGAGGAGTTTCGCCTGCTCAACAGTTTCAACGATATCTTCGTCAGCATCGGAATCGTGATCCTGCTGGTGGCGCTGGCCGCGATTGGCCAGTGGATTGGCGCGGCAATCATCCCTGTCAATTTCGCGTGGTCCAACGGCATGAGCGAGGCGCAATTGGAGGCCTTTTACGCGGCGAATGCGCGCCAGGATGCGCTTCAGACCTGTCTTGCGGGCCTTTTGATCGCGGCAAGTGCGTGGCCGTTATCGGAATTTTTCACCCGCAAACGCCGCATGGCGCTGCCTTCGATCTTGCTGCTGCTGGCATTTGTCGGGGGCGTTTTTGCATCGGTCTTGGGGCTTGGCTTGGCGCTGGTCGCGGGCGAGGATACGCTGCGCGGTGGGGTGATTATAGGTCTTGCCGGCGTGGTCGCGTGCGGCGCGGCCTATATCCACTGGCGCCGATTTGCCGTGCCGATCACGGTTGCTGCGGGCACTGGCGTGCTGGTGATTGCGCTATTGATTATGGCGTTGGCGGTGATTGACATTGAGCTGGGCGGCACGGGGTCATTGATCGCTGTCCTGCTTATGGGGCTTGGCGTGTTTGCAATTGCGATGCGCTGGGACATGTCCGACCGCGAGCGCACGACGCGCCGCTCTGATGTTGCCTTCTGGCTGCACCTGCTTGCTGCGCCGATGATCGCGCATCCGGTGTTTGCGCTGCTGGGTGTGACCGATGGCGATATGGGGGGAATTGGTGCGGCTTTGGCTGTGGTGGCGGTCTATATCGCCTTTGGCTGTGTCGCCTTGGCGATTGATCGGCGCGCTTTGCTGGTCTCGGCGCTGGCCTATGTGTTGTTTGCGCTGGCCTTTTTGTTCAATGAATTTGGCGCGGTGGAATTGAGCTTTGCGCTGACCGCCTTTGTGCTCGGCTCGGCCCTGCTCAGCCTTTCGGCCTTCTGGCAACCGATCCGCGCCGGCCTGGTGGGCGTTTTGCCTGAAAGCGTGCAGGCGAAGCTTCCCGCAGCGACCGATACGGGCACCAATGGCGGTTCAATCGCGGCCTAATCCTCGACCACTTTGACCAATCGCCGTTCGATCGGGGCGAGCACATTGGCAAGGTCCGATCCGCGTTTGAGCACTTGGCCATGTTCG
>JABSPI010000134.1 GCA_013214365.1 Erythrobacter sp. | reverse complement strand
TCGAGCAGCAACAGCCCCTTGTCATCGGCATATTTGAAAATGATCTGCAACACGCCCTCTTGCGTGTCGTTGAGATCAAGCAGCCGGGCGAGCAGAAGCGGGCCCATTTCGCTGATCGTGGTGCGGATCGGGTGGCCTTGTTCGCCGTACAAATCCCAGAACATGACCGGATTGTCGCTGTAGCCGTAATCCTCGATCCCCAATTGCTTGGCCCGCGCCTCGAGCTTGTCGGCGTTTTTGAAGGTCGGCGAACCGGGCATGGCGATCCCGGACAAATCGCCTTTGACATCGGCGACGAACACCGGAACGCCCTGGGCCGAGAAACTCTCTGCCAAACCTTGGAGAGTGACGGTCTTGCCGGTTCCGGTCGCGCCCGCGATCAAACCGTGGCGATTGGCCCGGCTCAATGCCAGAGATTGGCCTTCGCCATTGCCGCCCAAGCCCAGAAAAATATCGCTCATGCCCGCTTCGAACCCTTGTTAAACGTCGCTTTATCGCGTGTGTGCATGTGTTTGCAGGGCCAGCGCGGACGGGTCAACCGCCGCGCACCGATCGCGCCCTATTCGCGCCCCTCTTTGCCCTCCTCTTTGCCCCCGCTCTACCCCGCTTTGCGTCCCGCTTGATCGGCTATGCGCAATTGCACCACTCGACTTGCGGCGCGGATCGGCTAATGCTGATCTCATGGGTCAGATGCCAGAGCAGGTTTTCGGGGAAACGCCATTCGTTTTGCTCGATGATGCGCGCGCCGGAGAGGGCGCCGCGGCTGATGCGCTGCTTTATACAAATCCACGCGAAATCTTCGTTGCCCATCGCCCGGAGGAGGTCCGCGCCGTTCTGGCAGATGCCGAGGCCGCGCGCGCCAAAGGCGGCGAGCTGGCGGGCTATATCGCCTATGAGGCGGGGCTTGCGCTGGAAGAGCGGCTGGTGCCGCTGGCTGCGGGGCGCAGCGGGGCGCACGGGCCGCTGGTCTGGCTTGGCCTGTTCGACGATCCGCACACCATCGCTGCATCCGATGTCGCCGCTCGCTTGCGCGCCGCGGGATCGGGCGATGCGGGGATGGCGCGGCTTGGCCCGCTCGATCCGCAAGTGTCCACCGGGGGCTATGACGCCGCCTTTGCGCAATTGCGCGAGGCGATTTGCGCCGGCGACATCTATCAGGCCAATCTCACCTATCCGCTCGCCGGTTCCTATCGCGGCGATCCGGTGGCGATTTACGCCGCGCTGCGCGAGGCGGCGAGCGCGGGCTATGGCGGGATGATTTTTGACGGCTCGCACTGGCTGCTGAGCTTTTCGCCCGAATTGTTTGTCGCGCTCGATGATGAAGGCCGCGCCAAAGCCAAGCCGATGAAGGGCACCCGCCCGCGCGGCGCCGACGAGGCCAGCGATCTTGCGCTGGCGCAAGAGCTTGCGGGGAGCGTCAAGGACAAGGCCGAGAACCTGATGATCGTCGATCTGATGCGCAATGATTTGTCGCGCGTCGCGGTCGCAGGCAGCGTGCGGGTCGATGCCCCGTTTGCGGTCGAAAGCTACCCCACTGTGCATCAAATGGTCTCCAGCGTGCGCGCACAATTGCTGCCCGGCAAAGGCGCGATGGAATTGGTCAGCGCGCTGTTTCCGTGCGGGTCGATCACCGGCGCGCCCAAAATCCGCGCGATGGAGCTGATCAACCGGGTCGAGCGCGATGCGCGCGGCCCCTATTGCGGTGCGATTGGCCGGATCGGCGCGGATGGCAATGCCGCGTTCAATGTCGCGATCCGCACCTTGCGCCTGACCCCGATCGAAAACGGGCAAGGCCATGCCGTTCTGGGTGTGGGATCGGCGATTGTGGCGGACAGCGATCCGCTCGCCGAGCGGCGCGAATGCGAAGTGAAAGCGGGCTTTGTGCGCCGCTCATCACCGGGCGATACGGCATGGGGCGGGGATTTGATCGAAACCATGGGGTTTGATCCTGAAACCGGGATCGCTCTGCTGGAATTGCATTTGGAACGGATCAAACACAGCGCGCGCGAATTGGGCTTTGAATTCGATCGCCACGCCGCCCGCAACCAGATCCAGGCGCTGTGTTTCGAGCTCGAAGCGCCGGCCAAGCTGCGGCTGTTGGCGGCGCGCAGCGGGGCGATCGCGCTCGAAGTGCAACCCATGCCGCGCCCGTTTGAAGGGGAGGTCAAGGTGATCGCGCTGCCCCTGCCGCTCGACCCGTCCGATTGGCGCCTGCGCCACAAGACCAGCGATCGCGGATTTTACGAAGCCGCGCTCGACGCAGCGCATGCGGCCGGCGCGCATGAGGCGATCTTTGTGCGCGATGACGGGCTGGTCACCGAAGGCAGCTTCACCAATGTCTTCGTGGCAGGCGACGACGGATTGCTCACCCCGCCGGCATCGCTGGGCCTGTTGCCCGGCGTCTTGCGGCAAAATCTGCTCGCCACCAACGCGGCATGCGAGGCCCCGCTCACGCTCGATCACCTCACCCATGGCTTTCAACTCGGCAATTGCTTGCGCGGCTTGTTTGANGCGCGTTTGATCTAAGGAGNTGGCAGAGCGCGCGCGGCCCTGCCCAATGACATTATGACCNTACCGATCCTCTATGAAGACGGCGAAGCCTTGGTGATCAACAAGCCCGCCGGGCTCCCGGTCGATCGCCCCCGGCGCGGCGGCGAATGCCTTGATGACCATCTCGACGCGCTCAAACTGGGCTTTCAACGCGCCCCTGTCGCGGTCCACCGGCTCGACACCGACACCAGCGGATGCTTGCTGCTGGCGCGCAATCCCAAGGCGCTCAAACGTTTCAACAAGGCGTTTGAAGAGCGGCTGGTGGCCAAAACCTATCTGGCGATTTTGGCGGGCCATCCGCCGGCCCCCAATGGCACGGTCCGCCTCAAACTGGCCAAGATCAGCTCGGAGGCCAAAGGCTGGCGGATGATCGCGGCGAAAAAGGGCAAGATCGCGGTGTCGCATTGGGAATGGGTGGAGACGCTGGGCGATCATGCGCTGATCCGGTTCACCCCTGAAACCGGGCGCACCCACCAATTGCGGGTCCATGCGCAAAAGGGGCTGGGCGCGCCGCTGCTGGGCGATCCGGTCTATGGGACCCAGGATCAGCGCGGCAAGGGCGCCAAACGCACCATGCTGCACGCCTCGTCGCTGGTGGTGCCGCGCGACAACAAACCGCCGATCACCGCGCATGCGCCGCTGCCGGAGGATTTTGTGGCGCTGGGCGCGCATGAACCGGCCGCGCTGGCCGCGTCCGAGACCCGCGCACAAGACACGCCCGAAACCGGCGCGCCGCCATCCGCTGATGAGTGACAGCGCGCTCGACATGGTGACCGCCCGCGCGCATGCGCTGGCGCAGGAAAGCTTCCTCGCAGGCTCCGGCCCCGGCGGGCAGAACGCCAATAAGGTCGCCACCGAAGTCCAATTGCGGGTCAACATCTACCAATTGCGATTAGCGCCGCCGGTATTTGCGCGGCTGCGCGATCTGGCGGGGTCGAAATTGACCGCAAGCGGGGAATTGCTCATCACCGCGCGCCAGCACCGCACACAGGATGCGAATCGCCAAGCGGCGCGGGCCAAGCTGGAGGAAATGCTCACCCAGGCGCACCGCGCGCCCAAACGGCGGGCCAAATCGCGGGTCAACCGAATCGGCAAAACCCAGCGGCTCAAGGCGAAAAAGGCGCGCGGCGCGGTCAAAGCGGGGCGCGGCAAGGTCAGCGGTTCGGATTGGTAGCCCCGACAGGACCGACAATCCTTGACTTTTGTCGGTGAATCGCCGAAAGGCGCGCGTCTGTGAGGCGGCGTTCCCGAAATCGGGACCCCATCGGGGGTGCGCCGCTCTTTGTTTTTTAGGTTTGCCCCGCTGATGGGGCGCCCCATTCGATCTGTAGGAAACCGCCATGGCGAAGCCCGCAACCGTCAAGATCAAGCTCGTCTCGACCGAGGGCACGGGCTTTTATTACGTGACCAAGAAAAACCCGCGCAACATCACCGAGAAGATGGTGTTCCGCAAATATGATCCGGTCGCGAAGAAGCACGTCGAATTCAAAGAAGCCAAGATCAAGTAAGATCACACGCATTCACGGGTGAGAGGCGCCGGTTGATGGCGGATTTTACCCATTTGTGCTGATATGCGCGCGGCGCGCTCCGGTGCGGCCAATTGGGCCGGCGCTGGCTGTGCCCCTACCCCACGGGCACAGGTGCATATTGCGCGTCTTTTTCAAAAAAATTCATCGACCATTCAATGCGCGGCGCGTAATCAGGTGCGCATGACACGTCTCACTTTTTTGCGCCGCGGCGTCTTGGCCTGCGCTGTGGCAGGCACCACCGGACTGGGCCTTGCCGCCATGAGCGGGCACATCGCCCCGCCCGCACATGCGCAGACCGTGCCGGTGGATATCGCGCCCGACAGCGCCGATCTTGATCGGGCGATCGCGGCGCTGCGCGGCATTTCGACCATGCGCGCCGATTTCACCCAGACCGACCGGAACGGCAATATGGCCGCCGGGACAATGACGCTCAAACGGCCGGGCAAGATCCGCTTTGATTATGGCGAGGATGCCGATCTGCTGGTCGTGTCGAATGGCAAATCGCTTTATCTGGTCGATTATGAAGTGAATCAGGTCGAACGCTGGCCGATTCGCAGCTCGCCTTTGGGGGCGCTGCTCGATCCGACCCGCGATGTGAAACAATTCGGCACTCTGGTCCCGACCGGCAATGCAGACGTGATCAGCATTGATGTGCGCGATCCCGACAAACCCGAATTTGGCCGGATGAACCTGATCTTTGTGCGCAATTCAGCGGCGCCGGGCGGGTTGCAATTGACCCATTGGGTTGCGCTCGATGCGCAAAATTATCGCACCACAGTGCGGCTGGCCAACCATCGCTATGGCATGGCGGTGGCTGAAAGCACATTTGAGTTTCGCGACCCGCGCCGTTCGTCTCGTCGCCCTCGCTGAACGCTTGGCCCGCAAAGGGTTGCTGGCGTGCGACCAAAATGAATTCCGCGTTCATTTCAGCGAAAGCTGGCTTGCGCTAAAACATCAATTCAGGGTCGATAAAGCGCGGGTTTCCCCCCTGTTGTCCTGCGCAACCAAGATATCGCTCTGTGAAGCGTGACGAACGCTAACATCTAAACCCCGGTGCCACCGCCCCCGGCGCCGGGGTTTTTTTGGGGCGCGCGCGCCCTATTCGCGCCCTATTCGCGTAGGGCCGCCTCCATCACCTCGAACACCACCGTGTTGTCGACATAATCGCCATTCCAGCCATAGGGCGCCCCCCACAGGCCGGCGGCGCGCCGGTCGCTGCGGGCGAATTGCGCGAACATGCCCGCCCCCTTGCCCAGCGCCCATAGCGGGACCAGTTCATTGGTGTGATTGCCCGAGGCAAATTGATAGCCCGGCATATTGCCCTTGCCGCGATCCTGCACCGCCAAAAACGCATTGAACGTGTCATCGGCCGGGTTGAAGCGCGCCGCTTCGATCGCGGTGTAAGAGCGCTCGGCCGCCACCGCGCCGCCCTCGCTATTGGTCCAGGTGCCCTCGCCCCAGATCCCGCCGCATTCATGGTCCGAGGTGATGATCACCAGCGTCTCGTCCCAGCT
>JABSPI010000133.1 GCA_013214365.1 Erythrobacter sp. | reverse complement strand
TCCCGGACTTCGTCCCGGTCAAACATCAGTCAAACAGCGAGCTGACCGAGCTTTCATCTGCAATCCGGCGGATCGCCTCGCCCACCAGAGGTGCAAGCGTGAGCGCGCGGATCTTGTCTGATTCCTGCGCCGCTTCGGTGAGCTGAATCGAATCCGAAATCACCAATTCTTCAAGCTTGGAACCGGTGACCCGCGCCACCGCGCCGCCCGAAAGCACGCCGTGGGTGATATAGGCCGCCACGCTTTTCGCGCCGTTTTCAAGCAGCGCCTCGGCCGCATTGCACAAGGTTCCGCCCGAATCGACAATGTCATCGATCAAAATGCAATGGCGCCCGGCCACATCGCCGATAATATTCATCACTTCGCTTTCACCCGGGCGATCGCGGCGTTTGTCGACAATCGCAAGCGGGGCATTGTCGAGCCGTTTGGCCAGAGCACGCGCACGCACCACCCCGCCCACATCGGGCGAGACCACCATCAATTCACGCTCGCCATAGCGCGCCTGAATATCGGCGGCCATCACCGGGGCGGCGTAAAGGTTGTCGGTGGGAATATCGAAAAAGCCTTGGATTTGTCCGGCATGCAGGTCCACCGCCAACACCCGGTCAGCGCCCGCCTCGGTGATCAAATTGGCCACCAGCTTGGCCGAAATCGGGGTGCGCGGTCCGGGTTTGCGATCCTGCCGGGCATAACCGAAATAGGGCACCACCGCAGTGATCCGCTTGGCCGAGGCCCGGCGCAGCGCATCGATGCAAATCAACAATTCCATCAAATTGTCGTTCGCCGGGAAACTGGTCGGCTGGACCAGAAAAACATCTTCGCCGCGCACATTTTCATGAATCTCGACNAAAATCTCTTCATCGGCAAACCGCCGCACACTGGCATCGGTCAACGGAATTTCGAGATAGGCGGCGATGGCACGGGCAAGCGGCAGGTTCGAATTGCCGGACATGATTTTCATGGGTGCGAATCCCTAGCTGGTCACTGGTCTCACCCGCCTAGAGCAGCGTCATTGAATTGCAACATTAGAACGCAGCTTGTCGTCAGTTGAGATACCGTTTTGCCACCGGAACAAACGCGGTCAAAGCCCCACCCATTCGCGCGCGGCGCGCAGCACACTGTCATAGTCTTCGGCCGCAATATGCGCTGATCGGTGGCGGGTTTCGATGATCCATTTGAGCGGCAAGGGTCGGTCAAAGGCAAAGCCGATATAAAGCCCCTCGCGCCAGATCAGGTCACCAAAGGTTTCAAAATCCATCCAACTGATAAATCCTGCCGCGCTCGCTGGTGGCTGTTCAAACACCAATTTGGCCCCGGTTTGCGAGACATCGAGCAAGGTCACCGGCTGGCGGCCGTCATGGCCCAGAAACACCGCCGGCGCCGCCAAGCGCAAACGCGCAGCCTCGCGGCGATGCGGCATATCATAAACGGGGGCAGGCTTAGACATGGCCCAAGCCTGCCCGCCAAATGGCGGATTTCGGGTAAGCGCACCCTTGCGTATTGGCCCTAGATCGCGGTTTTATTGTGGGCCGCGTTAATGGGGCTGCTCTTAGCTCTTGTGGTCTTCGATCCGGTGTTCGCCCTTGATCCAGCGGACCGTTCCGCTCGAGGCGCGCATCACCACGCTGTCCGTGCTCATAATCGTCGCGCCGGTGGGTGTTTTGCGCCGTTTGACCCCATCGAGCAGCGAGCCCGATGTCACCCCGGTGGCGGCAAAGATGCAATCGCTCTTGGCCAGATCTTCGAGCTTGTAGATGCGGTTGAGGTCTTCAATGCCCCATTTGCGCGCGCGCGCCTTTTCATCGTCATTGCGGAACACCAGCCGGCCATTGAATTGTCCGCCGACACAGCGCAGCGCCGCCGCAGCGAGCACCCCTTCGGGCGCGCCGCCCTGGCCCATATACATGTCGATGCCGGTGTCCTGATCGGTCACCGCAATCACGCCGGCCACATCGCCATCCCCGATCAAATACACCCCGCAGCCAAGCGCGCGCAATTCCGCAATCAGATCGGCGTGGCGCGGACGGTCGAGCACACACACATTGATATCCGCCGCCGCGCAGCCTTTGGCAGAAGCCACCGCCTCGACATTTTCGGTCGGCGATTTGGCCAGATCGATCACATCGGCGGGCAGGCCCGGCCCCACGGCAAGCTTGTCCATGTAGACATCGGGCGCATTGAGCAGGCCGCCCTCTTCCGCTGCGGCCAGCACGGCGAGCGCATTGGGCCCCGCCTTAGCGGTGATGGTGGTCCCCTCCAGCGGGTCGAGTGCGATATCGATCCGCGGACCCTTGCCCGGCGCACCGCCGACCTTTTCACCGATATAGAGCATGGGCGCCTCGTCGCGCTCCCCCTCACCAATCACAACCGTGCCGTCCATATAGAGCGTATCAAACGCCCGGCGCATCGCCTCCACCGCGGCGGCATCAGCGGCTTTTTCATCGCCGCGCCCGATCAATTGCGCCGCAGCCACCGCCGCCGCTTCGGTGACGCGGACCATTTCCAGCACCAGAACGCGGTCGATCGCGCTGGCGTCATCGGGCGCCTTTGCGGCCAGCACATCTGTACCAAGGGTTTTTTCAGTCACACTATTCATCCCAGATTCAGTCCTTATACGGCTTGGCTACATTGTGGCGCCTTATCGTAAAAGCGCTTAGACACGGGGAACCAGACTTGTCGAGCCATGCGATCTTTCTGATACCAAAAAACGGCGGATTGATGATCACGCTGAGGCTGCGCGCCCTATCTCAGCGCGCTTTGGTCTGGTTGATATGTGCCATCTGCCCCTTTGCCAGCCTGTCCATAGCAGAACCGGCCGCTGCACAGCAGGCCGCAGAAGCCATCGATGCCACAGGCCCCGCCAACTCTAATCCAGAGGCTGAAGGGGCACTCGATGAAGCAGTGGATGACGCACTGGATGAGGTCGAGCCCCGCACACCGCGCCAAGAATTTGGCGCGATCAATCTGACGATCACCGTGCCCAGAGACGAATCCGACCAATTACTTGAACAAGATTGCGAGGAAGAAGCCGATGCGCTGCGGATTGCCAATGAGATCGTTGTATGTCGCCGGTTGGGCGAGGCGACCGACGGCGTGTGGAACAAAGAAGAGTACGAAAGAAAACTGGCCGAGCGCACGCAGGGCGAACGCACGCCGGACATGTTCGGGATTCCCAATCATGGCAATCCAATCGGGTTCGGATCGGTGCCGCCTCCGGCTTTAATTATTGATGTCGAGGCCTTGCCAAAGGCGCCAGAGGGGTCCGATGCGGACCGGATCGCACGCGGTCTGCCACCGCTGGGGCGCGATCCTGATCCCACGCCCGAAGAGATTGCGCGGCGGCGGCGCGCTTTGGGGCTCGATGCCCCGCCAATCCCTGATCGGCCCTGATATACGCCTTTGGACGCGCACCTCTCGGTCATGGCGCGCCGCCTTAGCGGGCAAGCGAATCTTGCGCCTTTAATTGGGCAGGATTGGCAGGACGAGCGGCTGACCGGTCAGGCTGTCGGACCCCTCGAGCAGAGCCAGCGCTTTGGCGATGTTTGCCTCGGGCCCTTCATGGGTCACCATCGCAACCAGAACCTCGCCCCCGCTGCGCTCGCGGCCCTGCTGGATCAGGCTTTCGATAGAGACATCGGCATCGCGCATCGCGGCGGTGATTTCGGCCAACACGCCGGGGCGATCCTTGACCGTAAAGCGCAAATAGGTGCGCTCCATCCGCGCACCCGAATCGGCCGGGCCCAGCGCGGCCAATTCGGCCACCGGGATCGAGAACGGCGCGCCGGTCTCGCGCCGAGCGAT
>JABSPI010000132.1 GCA_013214365.1 Erythrobacter sp. | reverse complement strand
GTGATGACGTCCTCGCTTGCCCCTTCCAGTTCGAGCACGCGGTTGAACCCGTCAAGGTCGGTCTCAAGCCCGCGCAATGCCTTTTGCGCGCTCTCTTGAAAATTGCGGCCGATTGCCATCACTTCGCCCACCGATTTCATCGCAGTGGCAAGCAGAGGCTCTGCCCCTTTGAACTTTTCAAATGCAAAGCGCGGGATTTTGGTGACGACATAATCGATTGTCGGCTCAAAGCTCGCAGGTGTCGCCCCGGTGATTTCGTTGGTGATTTCATCCAGCGTATAGCCCACGGCCAGCTTGGCCGCGACGCGTGCAATCGGGAAACCGGTCGCTTTGGAAGCCAGCGCAGAGGAGCGCGAGACGCGCGGGTTCATCTCGATCACGATCAGGCGGCCATCGGCCGGATTGACCGCAAACTGCACATTCGATCCGCCGGTTTCGACCCCGATCTCGCGCAGCACGTCAATGCTGGCGGTGCGCATGATCTGGTATTCTTTATCGGTCAGGGTCAATGCCGGGGCGACCGTGATTGAATCGCCCGTATGCACCCCCATCGGATCGACGTTCTCGATCGAGCAGATGATGATGGCATTGTCGGCTTTATCGCGCACCACCTCCATCTCGTATTCTTTCCAACCGAGCAGCGATTCCTCGATCAGCACCTCGGTCGTGGGCGAGGCGTCGAGCCCTTCGCGCACGATCCGTTCAAATTCCTGTGTGTTGTAGGCGATCCCCCCGCCGGTCCCGCCAAGGGTGAAGCTGGGACGGATGATCGAGGGGAGCCCTGTGCGTTTGAGCACTTCGCGCGCTTCCTCGATTGTGTTGGCAACGCCGCTGCGCGCGCTTTCCAACCCGATCTTGTCCATCGCATCGCGGAAACGCTGGCGGTTTTCGGCCTTGTCGATCGCGTCCGCCTTGGCCCCGATCATTTCAACACCGTGTTCTTCCAAAACCCCCATGTCTTCCAAAGCCAAAGCGCAATTGAGCGCGGTCTGCCCGCCCATTGTCGGCAACAATGCGTCGGGCTTTTCCTTGGCGATGATCTTGGCGACGATTTCCGGCGTGATCGGCTCGACATAGGTGGCGTCGGCAAATTCGGGATCAGTCATGATCGTGGCCGGGTTCGAATTGACCAGAATGACCCGGTA
This sequence comes from Erythrobacter sp., assembly GCA_013214365.1. Lineage (GTDB taxonomy): Bacteria > Pseudomonadota > Alphaproteobacteria > Sphingomonadales > Sphingomonadaceae > Erythrobacter. Next base: position 2,992 of record JABSPI010000132.1, on the reverse strand, counting down.
ACCATCCTCTTTGAGAGCCTTGATCGCCTGCGTGCCCGAATAATCGAACTCGCACGCCTGCCCGATAATGATGGGGCCGGCACCAATCACGAGGATGGAGGAGATGTCTGTGCGTTTGGGCATTAGTTGGAGGTCTCGTTTGCGGGTGTTGTTTGGGTGTTGTCGGGTTCGGGATCAGCGGGCACGGGGGCAACGTCGATCATGATCAGACGCATGCCATTCTGCTGCCGGGCACAGCCGCTGGCGATCATGGTCGATTTGGGCTGGAGCCCGCCGCGCACACGGTAAAGCGCCGGGTCGCGGCCAGTGAAGAAGGCGCCTTTCTCATCCACGGGTGTGTCCATGAACATATCCACCGCAGTGGACGCCACATTGGTCGCCGCCATAGCGCGCGCGCCAGCGGTAACGTCGCTCCCCTCCACCATCAGGCGCTGCATATCCTCTAGCGCCATCTTGGTGATGTCGAAGGTGAAGGTGGGGACGCCCATTTCTTGCGCGTAATTGGCGAATTGGGTGGTAGGGCCAAGGAGGCTGGCGACACGGGCCGGGCATTCTTCGCTGAGCTCAGTGCCTTCGCGCGAGTCCTCGGGAAAGAGGATGTGGCAGCCGGTGAGGCTGAGGAGCAAAAAAAATGAGGTGCAAGATCGGATCATCAATGAGCCACCTTCAACCCTTGGCCGCGGCTTCGGGAAAGCATGCACTCAGTCTTTGCTTCATGGTTCGGGACATCATCCGCACACACGCCCGGATCAGAGCAAAAACGGCCCCAACACGCCGAAAGCCTGACAATGATGGGGCCGGCACCCATTACGGGGATGGAGGAGATGTCTGTGCGTTTGGGCATTAGTCGGAGGCCTCGTCTTGAGGGATGCATTCTGAAGCGAGGACGCTGTCTTCGTGCGAGTCTCCAGAAGGAGTGACCGCAGGGCAGCCAGTTGATACACTTTCGAAAGCGAGTGTTTGATCGACCGAAATCAGCCGCATCCCGGCCATTTGCCTTTCGCAACCTGCGCGTATGGCCTGACCGACAGCGACAACTTCGCCGCGCACACGATAAAGGGCCGGATCGCCTTGGAGGAAAAATGCGCCTTTTTCATCAACGGGTTCACCCATGAACCGCTCCATATACTCTGCAACTACAGCCGGTGTATCAGGCGAAACAGTTGATCCGCGCGCGCCGGGTTCAAAGAGTATTCCTAGATCCTCCGCGCTCACGTTCGTCACGTCGTAAGTGAATGTCGGAACGACGACGGCTCCATCAAGGCCGGCAAAATGAGTGCCATTGTGATCGACCGCCGGATCGCCGAACCGCGCAATGCATGCCTCAGGCGTCTCCTCCCCCAATCGGGGATCCTCGGGGAAAAGCAGACTGCACCCCGAAACGCCAAGCCCCACCAAAACCAAAAATGCTATGCGCCTCATACCAGCCCCCCAACGAACTTCTCAAAAAGGTAAAAGCTATCCTGCGGCCCCGGTGACGCCTCGGGGTGATATTGCACCCCAAACGCATTCTTGCCCTTCACCGCAATCCCGCAATTTGAGCCGTCGAACAGGCTCACATGGGTTTGCTCCAACGTCTCGGGCAAAGTGTCCGCATCCACCGCAAAGCCGTGGTTCATGCTGGTGATTTCAACCAATCCCGTGGTTGCGCCCCAGCTCTCACCCACACGTTGAACCGGATGGTTCGCGCCGCGGTGGCCTTGGTGCATTTTGATCGTCTTGGCCCCTGCTGCCAGAGCCAGCATTTGGTGGCCCAGACAAATGCCGAAAAGCGGCATGTCGGCTTCGAGCAGTTTCTGGATCACCGGCACCGCATATTCGCCCGTCGCCGCCGGATCGCCCGGACCGTTGGACAAAAACACCCCGTCGGGGGTCAACGCCATGATCGCATCGTAATCGGTCTTGGCCGGCACCACGGTGACCTTGGCCCCCGCGCGCACGAGGTTGCGGAAGATATTGTCCTTCGCCCCGTAATCGATCGCGACCACATGCGGTTTGCCCGCATCATCGGCGGCGCCATACCCATGGCCAAGCCGCCAATAGCTGCCTTGCCATGCCTCTTGCGCATCGCGGGTCACGCGGACGGCCAAATCCATGCCTTCCAATCCGGCCCAACCTTGCGCGCGAGCGATCAGAGCGGGAATGTCAAACTTACCCTCCGGCGAATGGGCAATCACCGCATTGGGCGCGCCCGACAGGCGGATACGGCGGGTCAGCGCCCGCGTATCAACGCCCGACAATCCGATCTTGCCATTGCTCGCCATCCATTGGGTGAAACCTTCAATGCTGCGGAAATTGGAGGGTTCGGTCACGTCTTCGCGCACCACACATCCCACCGCGCCTTCCACTGCGCTTTCGACATCTTCGCCATTGGCGCCAACATTGCCGATATGGGGAAAGGTGAAGGTGACGATTTGTGCAGCGTAAGAGGGATCGGTCATTACCTCCTGATAGCCGGTCATTGCGGTGTTGAAGCACACCTCGCCCACCGCATCACCGACCGCGCCAAAGCCGCGTCCCCATACAATCGAGCCATCGGCCAGAACGAGACAACCGGTCGCGCCTTGAGGCTGCGCAGGGGTGGAGGCGGAAGGGGCCATTGGGCGCTCCGTTAGAAGAGAAAACCAGCGATGTTGCTAAGTCTCACCCGCTAGGGCCGGACGGGCCGCTCGTCAAGCTAGCCGAGCGCGCTTTGACACGTTAGAGCGCGCATAAGACCCATTCCATCCACAGCAAATCATAAAAGCACTCACACCATGATCAGAGACGACATCAAAACCGCCACCATCACCGCGATGAAAGCCAAGGAAAAAGACCGCACCGCAACGCTGCGCCAGATCAGCGCCAAGATCAAGGACCGCGACATCGAAGAGCGGACCAGCGGCAAAGATATTCCCGACGATGAACTGGTCACCAGCGTGCTCCAGAAAATGGCCAAGCAGCGCCGCGAATCGATTGAGATGTATGAAGGCGGCGGCCGTCAGGAATTGGC
>JABSPI010000131.1 GCA_013214365.1 Erythrobacter sp. | reverse complement strand
GGCGGCCATTACCCCCCCAACCGATTCTGGTCAACCATTTCCGCGCAATTCTGACAGTTTGCGCTCCCAGGCCAGCGCGTGAGCGATGATTGTATCGAGATTATCGTGTTTCGGCTGCCATGACAGCGTGGCGTGCAGCAGGGCAGGATCAGAGATCAAAGAGGCCGGATCGCCGGCTCTGCGCCCTTCAATCTGGCGCGCGATGGTCCGATTGGTGACCCGGTCCACCGCATCGAGGACTTCGAGCACCGAAAACCCACGGCCATAACCACAATTCATAGTCAGCGACCGCTCAGGCTGCGCAATCAACGCCTCCAAAGCCAAAACATGGGCCTCGGCCAGATCGCTGACATGGATGTAATCGCGCACGCCGGTTCCATCGGGGGTGTCATAATCTGTGCCATAGACCGCAACACCTGCGCGTTTGCCCAGGGCGGCCTCCACCGCAACCTTGATCAAATGCGTCGCTCCGGCGGTGGATTGTCCGGTGCGCGCCCGCGGATCTGCACCAGCCACATTAAAATAGCGCAGCGCACAATAATTGAGATCATGCGCCAATGCGGTGTCGGCGAGCATCTGCTCGGTCATTAATTTCGAACTGCCGTAAGGGTTGATCGGCGCTTTGGGCGTCTCCTCGCTCACCGCGCCACCTGTAGGAATGCCATAGGTGGCAGCGGTGGATGAAAATATGAAGTGCGGCACATTTGCTGCCACTGCCGCGGCGATAAGTGCGCGGCTTTTGACCGTGTTGTTGTGATAATATTTGAGCGGATCCTCAACGCTTTCAGGCACAATGATCGAGCCAGCGAAATGCATGATGGCGCGCGTGCCTTGTTCGGCAAAGATCCGGGCGAGCAATTCGCTGTCCTCTATGTCCCCCTCGTAAAGCGGCACATCTTCGGGGACAGCAAAGCGAAAGCCAGTTGAGAGATTATCGATCACAGCCACGGGCCAGCCTGCATCCTTGAGCGCAAGGACGGCATGACTGCCGATATATCCCGCGCCGCCGGTTACCAATACGGATGGTTTTAACGTCTCAGTCATTCCGCTCGCATAACAGCAAACAGCTGCGAAGGCGTGAAAGAGCGNNGCATNNTGGCTNGTTTTGCACAGGACTGATCAAGCCTCTATAGCCGCAAGAGGAGAGGAATTCGTCACATGTCTGCTATCCGTTGCATCCTGCGCCCGGCCCTTATCACCTGTGCCGCCCTTGGCCTGTCGGCGTGCACCAGCAGTTACACCGGTCCGATCGAAGTCACCCGGTTTGTGGCCGAGCCGCAAGCAAGCGTTGGCGATCAATTGGGCAAAGGAACGATCGGCCTCGAATTTCCGGATGAAATCGCCAATCTGACCGCGCGCAATGCCTTTACCGCGGCTATCGCTGAACAATTGTCGCAGCAGGGATATACAGTGATCCTCAATGGGGAGGCACAACCCACCTACCGCGCCATTATCCGCACCACCCGCACCTCGCTTGCACCGGCCAGTTCGCGTGGACCCGTCAATGTCGGCGTTGGCGGCAGCACGGGCAGCTATGGCAGCGGGCTTGGCGTGGGGATCGGCATCAATTTGGGCGGCGGATCGAGCGGCCCCAACGTGCTCAGCCAATTGGCGGTGCGCATTTCCGGGCCTGACGGCACCAGCCTGTGGGAAGGCCGGGCCCAGCAACCCGTTTCCATCAAATCACCCTATGCAGATGTGGATGCCAGCGCACGCGCTTTGGCTCGCGCCTTGTTCATTAACTTTCCCGGTGGCAATGGCGAAACCGTAAGCATCAATGTCGATGATCTACAAGAATAAGAACCGCTAAGGAATTTCATGACTGAAATCGCGATCGATGCCGGCTTTGACAGCGGCAATATCGAAGTGCTGTCGATTGACGGGACACGGGCCCGGCTCGCTATCCCCAAAGACCATATGAGCGAATTTGCGCAATGGTTTCACTTTCGTGTGACCGGCGCCCAAGGGCGCGAAATCGAACTCAAGATTTCAGGCCTCAACGCCTCCGCCTATCCCGGCGGGTGGCCCGGCTATGATGCGTGCGTCTCCGAAGACCGCGAATATTGGGCCCGTGCCACATCGAGTTTTGACAAGGATGAAAATGGTGGGACGCTGACTGTCCATTACACTCCGGCGGCAGCATCGGCCTGGTTTGCCTATTTCGCGCCCTACTCGATGGAACGCCATCACGATCTGGTGGCCGAGGCCGCGGCGTGCGACGGGGTCGATCTGATCAGGCTTGCCACCACGCTCGACGGACAGCCGCTTGATCTGCTCGAAATGGGCGAAGGGGACACCGCCGTGTGGCTCTATGCCCGCCAACACCCCGGCGAAACCCAGGCCGAATGGTGGATGGAAGGGGCGCTGGAATGCTTGACCGACCCGACCGATCCAGTCGCGCGCGCGCTGCGCAAAATCTGCCGGATCCATGTCGTGCCCAATTGCAATCCGGACGGATCGCGCCGCGGGCATTTGCGCACCAATGCGGTTGGGACCAACCTGAACCGCGAATGGGACACGCCCAGCGCCGACAAATCACCCGAAGTCCTCGCTATCAAAAATTACATGGATACAACCGGTGTGGACTTCGCCATCGATGTCCATGGTGACGAGGCGATCCCGGCGGTTTTCCTTGCCGGGTTCGAAGGCATCCCAAACTGGAGCGATGCACTGGGCGAGCAATTTTATCGTTATGAGCGCATCCTTGATCGTCGGTCGCCCGATTTCCAAACCAAGTTGGGCTATCCCAAGACCCCTGAAGGCCGCGCCAATCTGGGGATCAGCACCAATCAGGTCGCCAACCGCTTTGGTGCCTGCGCGATGACATTGGAGATGCCTTACAAGGATCTCGCCGACTTCCCAGAGCCCGAGCAAGGCTGGTCGCCGGAACGGTGCAAGCTTTTGGCGCGTGATTGTCTGGCATCCTTGCTCGAATGGCTGGAGACGCGCGAGGGGTAAATTCCTCCCATTGCGCAAATTTCATGCTAGGCTTGCGGCAGAAAATGAGGAGAGGGCCAATGAATCACCGAACCAAACAGATCAATCGCCGCACCGTAATAGGTGGCTTTGCCACAGCGGGGGCGATGATCGCATTGCCTGCCAGTTTGCGCGCCCAAAGCCTNGGCGATCTCATCGGTGAAACAAGCATCAATCTGTCATCCATTCTCGGCCGTGCCTCTGACAATGCGCTGGATCGGTTGGCCGAGCCGGGGGCCTATTACAACGATCCGAGCGTCCGCATTGGCCTGCCATTTGTCGGCAATATAGGCGGTGGCCGCGGCGGGCTGCTTGGCTCGATCATGGATGCNGGCAATGAGCTGGGCGTGCTTGATGATGTCACCCGATCGGTCAATGATGCCGCAGGTGTAGCNGCGGGAGAGGCCAAGCCCATTTTCCGCGATGCGATCGACGATCTGTCATTTAACGATGTGCCCAGCATCATCGACAAGAAAGATGGCGGCACGCAATATCTGCGCACCTCTTCGAATGACCGCTTGCACTCACGGTTGCAGCCGCTGATTGATGGTGCGCTTGAGGATGCCGGCGTCTACGGAACATTCGACAGCTTGGCCGACCAGCACAGTTTCATTCGCCAAGCCGGCCTTAGCCGCGAGAAAATCAACGCCTCGGTTACCGATCAGGGGCTCGACGGGATCTTCTCTTACATCGCCAAGGAAGAGGGTAAGTTTCGCGCCAATCCGATCGGCGGTCTGCTCGGCAATTGAGGTTCAAATTGCGCTTTTGAACGGCCCTTTGCGCTCGGCGCATTGGGTGTCATCTCATGTGAGGTGTGCCGGACCGAACGCATGGGGCAACAATTCGGACAACAAGACCCGGCGCACCTCTTCATTGCCGACACACAAGACGACCGGATCGGTGCCGCCCAATTGTGCGATTTCGTTGAGAATCTGGCGACACCGGCCACATGGCGTGATCGGTGCTCCATCGCCTTTGTCCATCGGCCCGACTACGGCAACCATTTCCAGACCGCCACGCCGCCCTTCACCAAAAGCACGCGAGACCGCCACTGTTTCGGCGCATAGGCTAAGCCCGTAGCTGGCGTTCTCAACATTGGACCCGGTGATGATCGCGCCGTCATCGAACAACAATGCCGAGCCGACCTGATATTCAGAATAGGGGGCATAAGCCTCCTGCGCCGCTTTGCGCGCGGCTGCTACAAGCTTGGTTTCCGTCTCGTTCATCGTTGAATCACCATCCACTCAATTTCTTGATCATCCGCTTCGCTCACCAATTGGCTGTTGGCGCTCCATAACAGCCATGGGCGCCCGGCATAATCAGGGCGCGCCCGATCACGTATCAACCACAAGTCGCGCGCAATAGTCCCCGCAATGCGATGGCGCGCCTCGAATTCGCTTCCCAGTTTCAAGATCACCGGCCGGCCTGCATGCATTTCGATTTGATTGATCAAGGTCATCAACTCGCTTTCGATCGCGGCATCGCTGACCACTGGCATACAATCGGAGCCCGTCCGGGTGAGCGCCAGCGCAGGCGGCAACAGATCGGCATCGCGCGGGACCATGCGATTGAACCGCGCCGATTGTTCGTCCGCACGCAGGCACGGATCAAACGGTTGCACCACGCCAACACGCAAACCCGATGCACGGGCCGATGCGAGCCTTGCGGCAAAGCCGGGATCAGGGGCCCGGCCTGCGCCTGCCAATTCAAGATAGACAAAATCAGCCCCGATCGCCTCCAGCGTCTCGAACCGCGTGCCCGCCGCACCGCTGGAAATCAGCGCGCCTTGTTCAGGGTAAAGCGCCGGATCGGGGCGCCACGTGCGCATATCCCACCAGAGCCACGCCGCGAACCCCAAGCCGATCAAGGCCACCAATGCCACGCCCCGGACAACCCAGCGCGAAAATCCACTGCGCGCGCCCCCCGAACGCGGTTTGCGCGAGCTTTTGCGGGCGCCTCTTTTGGCCCTCGTCTGTCCGCCTTTGCCGGTGCCAGCCATAGTTCAATTAGCCCTTGATATGCAGCACACAGATCAGCGTGAACAGCCGCCGCGCGGTGGCAAAATCGGTTTCAACCTTGCCTTCCAGCCGCTCGACCAACAGCTCGGCAGAGCTGTTGTGGATCCCGCGCCGGGCCATATCAATGGTTTCGATCTCAGCCGGTGTCGCTTTACGGATGGCTTGATAATAGCTGTCGCAAATGGCGAAATATTCGCGGATCGGCCGGCGAAACCGAGCCAGCCCGATCAACAAGGTTTCGAGCGGATTGTCTTGTGCGTCCGAAATATCCATCGCCAAACGACCATCGCGCACCGCCAGGCTCAAACGGTAGGGCCCCTTGGCTCCGCGCTCGGCGCTGCGCACGGGCTTGAAGGTGTTTTCCTCGATCAGATCATAAATCGCGACCCTGCGCTCCTGCTCGACATCGGCATTGCGCCACAAAATCGTCTCTTCATCGAGCGCGATATGGCCAATGCGATGCGCCCCTTGGGGGCTCGCGGAATCGGATGGCGAAAAAGTCATCACCCCTGCCTTCGCAGATGCACACCCCTCACTTCAAGCACTTCGAGCCAATCAGGCCAAGCAATCCCCGCAATCCACAGGGCAAGATCGCGCTTTAGGGCCAAGAAGCGGTTGCCCGATGACGATGATGCGCGCATCAGGGGGCATGGCCGAACCCAAAACAATGATGCTCGTCGAATCAGACGACGACACTGCACGCAAGCTGCCCTCCAACCTTGAGGCCGAGGCCGCCTTTCTTGGCGCGGTGTTGATCGACAACCGTGTGATCGAGGAATTGCAGACCCCGATCCGGGCGGAGCATTTTTTTGAACCGCTGCACCAACGCATTTACGAACGCGTCCTCGCCCTGATCGAGCGCAATGCCACCGCATCGCCGGTGACCTTGCGGCCCCATTTTGAGGCGGATGAAGCGCTCAAGGAATTGGGTGGGCCCAAATATCTTGCGCAATTGACCGCTAATGGTGCGGGCCTGCTGGCGCCGCGCGAATTGGCGCAGCAGATCTACGATTTGGCGCTGCTGCGCGAATTGGTCAGCGTCGGGCGCGGCCTGGTTGAAGGCGCGCTCGACACTTCGGAAGAAACCAGCCCGGTCGATCGCATCGCCGCGGCTGAGGCCGACCTTTACCGGGTCGCCGAAGGGGCCGCGACAGGCAAAGAGGCCGAAACCTTCCGCGAAGCGGCGATGACCGCGATCAAAATGGTCGAGGCGGCGATGAATTCGGGCGGCGGCCTGTCGGGTAAAACCTCCGGGCTGGAGACGATCGACCGCAAAACATCGGGATTGCACGAATCCGATCTGATCATTCTTGCCGGGCGTCCGGGCATGGGCAAAACCGCTTTGGCGACCAACATCGCGTTCAATTGCGCCGAGGCGCATTTGCAATGGCAACGCGATGGTGGTGAGTTCAATTACGGGGCGCCAGCCGCCTTTTTCAGCCTCGAAATGAGCGCGGACCAGCTGGCCACGCGTATTTTGGCCGAACAGGCCGAGATCAGTTCAGAATCGCTGCGCAGTGGTAAGATGAGCCCGGCCGACTTCCAGCAGCTCAGCTATGCCAGCCAACGTCTGGCTGAGCTCCCGCTCTATATCGATGACACGCCCGCGCTCACCATCTCGGCGCTGCGCACCCGCGCGCGGCGCTTGAAACGGCGCCATGACATTGGCTTGATCGTGGTCGATTACCTGCAATTGCTGCAAGGTTCGGGCCGCGCCAATGACAACCGGGTCAACGAAATTTCGGAAATCAGCCGGGGCCTCAAAACGCTCGCCAAAGAGCTCAGCGTGCCGGTGATCGCACTCTCCCAGCTCAGCCGTGCGGTTGAACAGCGCGAAGACAAGCGCCCGATGCTGTCTGACCTGCGCGAATCGGGCTCGATCGAGCAGGACGCGGATATGGTGTGGTTCGTCTATCGCGAAGATTATTATCTCGCCTCGATCGAACCAGAAGGGCGGCGCGGGGATGGATCGTTCAGCTCCGCCGAAGCCGAAGCGCAGCACGCCGAATGGTCGCAAAAATTTGACGAAGTGCGCGGGCGCGCCTCGCTCAACGTGGCCAAGCAGCGCCACGGTTCGACCGGCAATGTGCCTTTGCTGTTCCAGAGCGAGTTCACCAAGTTCACCTCGCCCAATTTCAAGGATTATTCCGACTGGGGCATTGAATAGCGCGCCTATGGGTGGAGCCCATATGCCCGCGGGCCGGGTGCAAGCTGGGCGAAATGCGCCCGGCCCGCGGGAAGCGCGCCTGGCCGCTGATCCAGCGGAGAATCGTTGACTTTCGGGGGCAATGCCCCTAGCTCGCAAATCTTCCAGACATTCTGTTTCAAAAAAGGCCTCTAACCATGGCACGCGTTACTGTTGAAGATTGCGTCGACAAGGTTCCCAACCGGTTCGATCTCGTCCTGCTCGCCGCTCAGCGCGCGCGCGATGTTTCAGGCGGCAGCGAATTGACCATCGACCGCGACCGCGACAAGAACCCGGTTGTGGCCCTGCGCGAGATCGCGGAACAGACGATCAAGCCCAAAGAGCTGAAGGAAGCGCTGGTCACCAATCTCCAGAAAATCCTGCCTGACGACGAAGATGATGCCGATGAAATCGGTTCGCTCAGCCAGTCGGCCGAAGCTCTGCGGATCACCGCCAGTGCGCCAACCCGTTCGACCTCGATCGGGGCCGATTACGAAGGCTAAGCCTTGTGCCATAGATTTTGACGAGCCGGGCCAAGCCCGCTTGTCAGTGATTGAAAAGGTCGCCGGTTTGGCGGCCTTTTTCACATCTGGTGTGCCGCTGTACATTTGGCATTGCGCAATTGCGATTGCACAGGCCGCAGCGCAGCTTTACATGCCCGCGCGCAGATCAAAGCCATCGGGGACAGGCAGGGATGAGTGATATTATCGAAGGCATGGGCACCGCGGTTGAGGGATCGCTGCTGGGCCGCGCGACAGAGCCGGCGACCGGAAATGCGCCCGCCCACGCCGGATCTGGCCAGACCTGCCTCAATTGCGCCGCTCCGCTTAGCGGCACACCCTATTGCCCCAATTGCGGGCAAAAGGTGCAGATTCACCGCACGCTCAGCGCAATTTTCCATGACCTGATCCATGGCGTGCTGCATCTCGATGGCAAATTCTGGCTGACTTTGCCGCTGCTGTTGTTTCGCCCCGGCCAGCTGACCCGCCGCTATATCAATGGCGAGCGGGCCAAATTTGTCAGCCCGATGGCGATGTTCCTTTTCAGCGTTTTTGCGATGTTCGCTGTGTTCCAGATGATCGGGCTCACCACGCCAACCGATCTGGCCGCGGACACCCGGACACAGGTCACCAGCCTGATCGAGACGGAAACCGCCGCGCTCACCGCTGAGATCGCCGAATTGGATGCGGAGCTCGCCGCCCCCGAAGTCGACGCCGGCCGCCGTGCCGCGCTTCAGGCCGAACGCGGCCGGCTCGAGCTTGATCTTGCGGAGCTTGAAAGCCGCAAACAAAACCTGTCGCAATGGCTGGAATCGGATCGGCCGGAAATTTTCGGAACTGTGCAATCTGCCGGCGAAAGCGAGTTGGCGGCCGCTCAGAGCAAGCTTGCGACTCTGCCGGAG
>JABSPI010000130.1 GCA_013214365.1 Erythrobacter sp. | reverse complement strand
TGCGCCCGCGCCCCCATTTGATCCTATTCGAATTCTAGCCCTTCATATTTGCCGCTTTTGCGCCAGGCGTCGATGTGGTTGAAGAACCCTTGTGCGCCCGCCGGATGGCCCAGCGCAAAGCGTTCCTGCTCGCCGTAACCTTGCCCTTCATTGTTGTAATATCCCGGCGTGCATTCATTGCTGCCGATCCGCGCACCGGGCCCGGTAAGAAGGAAGTCGATCCATTTTTGCTGCGCCTGCGCGCTGGGCTCGACCTGCGCATAACCATTGGTCTGCGCATGGCTGACGACGCTGGCTACGGTGTCTGCATGGTCGACCAGATTGTGCGGATAATTGGCGATAAAGGCCGCCGCCTGATTTTGTTGCACGAAGAACAGATTGGGAAAGCCGTGGACATGCAACCCGTGGAATGATCGCATGCCATCGCGCCAATAATCCGACAGCTGGATCCCATCGCGGCCAGTCACCTCATATCCGGAGCGCGAGACGAAATCTGTGCCGACCTCAAATCCGGAGGCATAGATGANGCAGTCGACCTCATACTCCTTGCCATTGGCGACCACGCCGGTTTCGGTGATCTGTTCCACCCCTTGCCCGTCTGTGTCTATCAGATGCGTTGTGGGTCTGTTGAAGGCCTGTAGGTACTCGTCATGGAAGCATGGGCGTTTGCACAATTGGCGATACCACGCCTTGAGGTTTTCGCCCGTCTCCTCGTCCTCGACGATTGTCTGGGCGCGCTGGCGGATCTCCTCCATCTTGCCGTGATCGGCATCTTCAAAGGCCGCCATGATACTGGCCGGCGTGCGCTGTTCGGGCGGCATATCGATGACTTGTGCGCGAATGCGCTTGCCCAAATCGGTCCAGCCGTCATCGACCAGATCCTCGGCCGGGAAACCGACCCCTAAATTGGCGACAAAGTTTTCTTGCCATTTCTTTTGCCAGCCCGGCTCGCTGATCTGGCTAAACCAGTCAGGATTAATCGGCGCATTGTTGCGCTCATCCACCGATGACGGCGTGCGCTGGAAGACGTATAATTCGCGTGCATCACGAGCCAGATGCGGCACGCATTGCACCGAGGTTGCCCCGGTGCCGATAATCGCAACCCGCTTATCCGCGAGCCTCGTCATCGGTGCGCCTTCAGGGGTGCCGCCAGTGTAGGAATAGTCCCATCGGCTGGTGTGAAAACTCTTGCCTTTGAAGTGCTCAATTCCCGGCAGGCCGGGCAATTTGGCGACGTGCAAGGGGCCGGTGCCCATGCCGATAAAATTCGCGGTAAAGGCATCGCCGCGATCGGTTTCGATGCGCCACACTTTGGCGCTCTCATCCCAAGAAAGATCCGTCACGCGGGTGTGAAACAACGCCTTTTCATAAAGGCCGAAATGTTCGCCAATGCGCGAGCAATGTTCCCGGATTTCGGGCGCATGGGCGTATTTCTCGCTCGGCATATGGCCGGTTTCTTCAAGCAGCGGCATATAGATCATCGAGGCGGTGTCGCATTGCGCGCCGGGGTAGCGGTTCCAATACCAAGTGCCGCCAAAATCGCCGCCTTTCTCGATGATCCGGTAATCATCAATGCCCGCCTCTTTCAGCCGAGCGCCCACGACCAGGCCAGCAAAGCCTCCGCCAATGAATGCAAAAGTGACGTGATCGGTAACGCTGTCGCGTTCGACCACCGGTTTATAGGGGTCGCTGGCGAGATCGGAAAATTCGCTTTCCAGCCGGCGATATTGGCTCGCCCCATCGGTGCGCAATCGTTTGTCCCGCTCGGCTGCATATTTGCGCCGGATCGCGTCTTTATCGATTGCTGAAGATGCCTGCGTGCTTGCCAATCTCTCACTCCCTTTGGGTCTTGTTCTTGGACGAAAGTGCGCGAAGTCGGAGCCGCTGGCAAGTGGCTAGAAGTGCTTTGTGAGGAGGCGGGTCAAGGCCCATTACCGGTGGGCCTCATGTCGCTCGTGTCCATTTTGTGTTATTACAATGGCTGGGTTTGAAAAAGCACCTGTCTTAGCGGTCGCATTTGAAAGGGAAAAAAGTGTTCGAAGGCGTATCTGCTGAATTACTGGCCCGCATACAATTTGCTTTCACGGTATCGTTTCACATCGTGTTTCCGGCCTTTTCAATCGGTCTGGCGAGCTATCTGACGGTTCTGAACGCGCTGTGGCTTAAAACCCGCGATCAAACCTATCTCGACCTGTTTTTGTATTGGAAGAAGATCTTTGCCGTTGCCTTTGGCATGGGGGTCGTCTCAGGCATTGTCATGTCCTACCAGTTTGGGACGAATTGGTCGGTCTTCTCGGAAAAAGCGGGACCGGTGATCGGGCCGCTCATGGCTTATGAGGTGATGACGGCCTTCTTCCTTGAGGCCGGATTTCTCGGCATCATGCTGTTTGGCCGCGAAAAGGTGGGCGAAGGGCTGCACATGTTTGCGACCGCTATTGTCGCGCTCGGCACGCTGATTTCGGCGACATGGATCCTTAGTGTGAACAGCTGGATGCAGACCCCGGCGGGCTTTCTGATCAACGAACAAGGCCAGTTTATTCCCGAAGATTGGTGGGCGATCGTGTTCAACCCATCCTTCCCCTATCGCCTGACCCATATGGTGCTTGCCGCCTATCTCACCACGGCCTTTGTCGTGGGCGCGGTGGCCGCGTGGCACATGCTGCGCGGCAAGGCCAATGAGGGGTCGCGCCGGATGTTCTCGATGGCGATGTGGATGGCGGTGCTGGTTGCTCCCATGCAGATTTTTATGGGCGATCAGCACGGGCTCAACACGCTCGAACATCAACCCGTCAAAGTCATGGCGATGGAAGGCCATTTTGAAAGCCACCCTAATGGCGCGCCGTTGATCCTGTTTGGCATGCCCAACCAGGAAGAGAAACGGGTCGATTACGCGGTCGAGATCCCCAAGCTTTCCTCGCTCATTCTCAAGCACGACCTTAATGCGCCGCTAGATGGGCTCGACACCGTGCCCGATGACGAAGAACCGCCTGTGGCGATCGTGTTTTGGTCGTTCCGGATCATGGTGGCGATGGGTTTTGGGATGTTGTTGGTTGGCGCTTGGGCGCTGGTGAACCGATTGCGGGGCAAGCTGTATGAGGCGCCCTGGATGCACCGTGCGGCATTGTTGATGGGACCGTCGGGTTTTGTCGCGGTGTTGGCTGGATGGGTCACAACCGAAGTGGGGCGCCAGCCTTACACGGTCTATGGGTTGTTGCGGACCTCGCAGTCGCTCTCTCCGGTTGAGGCGCCCGCCCTCGCGACTTCGTTGACCTTGTTTATCATTGTCTACTTCTTCGTGTTTGGCGCCGGGACCTTTTATATTTTGAGGCTGATGAATGTGGTGCCCGGTACGACCGGCCCCAATCCGGAAACCGCCGGGCCCATGCGCACGACCGGTCTGGTGCCCGGCCTGCAACAACCTGAACCCAGCAGGGAGGGTGCCTGATGCTCGATCTTCCAATAATCTGGGCCGGGATCATTGCCTTTGCGGTGTTGACCTATGTCGTGGTCGACGGGTTTGATCTGGGGATCGGGATCCTGTTTCCGCTTGCCCCTGAAAAACAGGACCGCGATGTGATGATGAATTCGGTCGCGCCGGTTTGGGATGGGAATGAAACCTGGCTGGTGATGGGCGGCGGGGGTTTGTTTGCGGTCTTCCCGCTGGCCTATTCGATCGTGATGCCGGCGCTGTATATTCCGATCATTTTGATGCTGCTGGCGCTGATCTTTCGCGGAGTGGCGTTTGAATATCGGTGGCG